>JACCYR010000424.1 GCA_013696385.1 Acidobacteriota bacterium | reverse complement strand
GGCAAATCTTTCAAAGAAGAATTGGGTTTGGACGAGAATGTTTTGCTGTTTGGAATGATTGGTAATTTTTACCGCGACCCGCGCAAAGACCAGTTGACTTTGTGTCAATCTCTGCCGAAAGTTTTTGCGGAAATCAAAAACGCGCACTGCCTTTTTGCCGGAAAAACCGAAGCGGGCGCGGAAGAAAAATTTCGGGAATGTGTGGAATTTTGTAAAGAAAATGGAATTGCCGAAAGAGTTCATTTTCTCGGCATAAGAGATGATATTCCAGATGTTTTAGCCGCGCTCGATTTATTTGTTTTTTCGTCTTTGCAGGAAGGTTTGCCGATTGCGATGACTGAAGCGATGCTGGAAGGCGTGCCGCTGATTGTGTCTGACATCGAACCGCTACTTGAGGCTTCGGCGGGCGGAAAGTATGCGGAAGTTTTTCCCGTGAAAAATGCCGAAATTTTAAGCGAAAAGATTTTAAAGTTATTAGAAAATAAAAGTTTGCGCGAAAATTTATCAAAACGCGCCTTGGAATTTGCAAAGGAAAATTTCAGCATTGAAGCACATTTGAAGGAATTGAAAAAACTTTACGATTCAATTTTAACCTGAAGCGCGAGATAAGAAAATTTTGGCGCGGCACAACCAATTTTGGCTCTCGAAGCGAAAAACTACTGGCTGTTGGTTATCAACTGTTCGCTGTTTTACGGCAGATTTACTGAAAAATAGTGAATAGTGAATAGGCAATAGTTTTTCACCTCTGGCTTGTTTCCGATAATATCTATTATAAAGATATTATCGGATTAGCAAAAACAAAACCCGTTTTTACGGTTGAAGATTATTTGGAAATTGACCGCGAAGCCGATGAACGCTACGAATTTCTCAACGGCGAAATTTATGCAATCTGGAGGAAATCAAGTTTTTCTCATTCAAATTGCTTAACAAATCTATTACAATAGTTTAGAAATAACTTTTAATTTAGAGTTTGCATCAAACCAGTATAGGAGAGACAAGCCAAATGTTAGAAGAAACCGCGACAACCACAACCGAACCGGCTTTTAGCGCGAACTCAAACGGCGCGATGCCGGAGTTTAAGGATATGGAGTTTGAGAAAATCAACCAACTCGCGCTCGACCATCCGGGCGCAAGCGACGAAAAATATCGAACGCGCCGCGATTACATCGCCAGCCTTTCCAAACAGTTCCGCGAAGACCCGGAACATAAAATCACTGATGTTGATTATACGCCCGAAGAGCAGAAAATCTGGCAAATTGTCGCTTCAAATCTGCGGGAAGTTCAGGAAAGACGCGCTTCAAAAATTTATCTCGAAGCGAAAAGGAAACTCGGTATCAGCAGCGAGCGCATTCCGCAGCTTTCGGAGATGAGCAAGCGTCTGCAAGAACTTTCCGGCTTTCGGCTCGCGCCGATTGAGGGACTTGTCGAAACACGCGCATTTTTGAGTTGGCTGTCTTACCGCATAATGCTCTGCACTCAATATATTCGTCACGCCTCCCGCCCTGAATATACGCCCGAACCGGACATTGTTCACGAAGCTATCGGGCATATTCCAATGTTCACGAATCGAGATTTTGCGGATTTTTCCAGTTTCATCGGACACGGCGCACGGATTGCCACCGACGAACAACTTGAAGAACTCGGTCGTCTTTACTGGTTCACGGTGGAATTCGGTTTAATTAAAGAAGGTAATGAGATAAAGGCTTTCGGTGCGGGTTTGTTATCGAGTTTCGGCGAACTCGAAAATGCTTTCACCGATAACGTCGAGAGTCGCCCGTTTGATTTGCAGCAAGTTATCAGCACAGATTACGATTATTCGGATATGCAGCCAATTTTGTATGTCATTCCGTCGTATGCGGAACTCACGGAAACGACGCGCAAGTATATCGAAAGTTTTGGCAAAAAGTAGTATTTTAAAATTATGGAAAATTTATTTGGAAAAGCATCTCATAAAAATAATTTAGTTAGACCGCTTTCCTCTGTGTCAAGAGTTGTAGATGAAAATGGAGAGCCTCAGATTAAGATGTATCCAGAACTCGCTTATGAGTATCTTGATGAACGAATCAAAGATTTGATTTTAGCCGTAGCAATTGTTCACGAAGATTTACTTAATGATGGTTTTGAAGTTGAAACTTTTCCACGAGGAACTTTAGGGAATCCCCTGATAAAACCAACCAAAGACAGCGAAACTATTTATGTAGTTGTGAGAGTTTCTCGCTATCCAAACGAAATTGCATCACTTTCAATGCAGGAAAAGGAACTTCTTTTATCTAACTATTTTGAGAATCTTTATGAAGCAAAGGTTAATTTGATGTATGTTGGAGATGATAACGGACAACCAAATTTCGTTAGCATCTTTCGAGGTTTACAAGAAATTTCAAATGACGTTCAAGAACTTGAGCAGGACAATTATTCATAAACAAATAAATTATCGAGGCAATTATGACAGAACAGAATCCTTTAGGCTTAAAAAAAATTCATCACGTCGAATTTTATGTCGGCAATGCAAAACAAGCCGAGTTTTATTATCGCAAGGCGTTCGGCTTTTCGCGGGCGGCGTATTCGGGGCTTGAAACGGGCAACCGTGAAACGACTTCATATGTGATGCGACAGAATCGCGTCAATTTTATTTTGACTACGCCCTTGTCGCCCGAACATCACGCCGCCGAACATATTAGACAACATGGCGACGGCGTGCGCGACATCGCTTTTCAGGTCGAAGACGCAGATTACGCTTTTAACGAAGCGGTCAAGCGCGGCGCGCGAGCCTTTATCGAGCCGCACGATTGGCAGGACGAAAACGGCTCGGTTCGCAAAGCCGCGATTCACACTTACGGCGACACGATTCACTCGTTTATTTCCTATAACACGAACAACGGACATAATTATAACGGCGTGTTTCTGCCCGGATTTATCGCGCAAGAAGTAAAAGGCGATGAAGTCGGGATTGTGCTGGTTGACCACATTGTCGGCAATGTCGAACTCGGCAAAATGAATGTCTGGTGCGATTTTTACCGCGATGTAATGGGCTTTCACCGTTACATTACATTTGACGATAAAGACATTTCGACGGAGTATTCCGCGCTCATGTCAATCGTCATGTCAGATGGCGGACACAACATCAAATTTCCGATAAACGAACCAGCGGAAAGTAAAAAAGGTAAAAGCCAGATTCAGGAATACATCGAATTTTATCGCGGCGCGGGCGCACAGCACGTCGCGCTTCTTTGCAAAGATATTCGGCAAACTGTCGCCAAACTGCAGGCAAACGGCGTTGAGTTTTTGACCGTTCCTGATTCTTATTACGCGGAACTTCCGAACCGCGTCGGCGAGATTGACGAAGACATCGAGAGTTTGCATAAACTCGGTATTCTAGTTGACCGCGATGAAGAAGGTTATCTTTTGCAGATTTTCACCAAACCTGTCGAAGACAGACCGACGGTTTTTTATGAAATTTTGCAGCGTAAAGGCTGTAAGGGTTTCGGCAAAGGAAATTTCAAAGCCTTGTTCGTTTCGATTGAAGATGAGCAACGACGACGCGGAAATTTATAAAACATTAGCCACGCACAAACACGAAAAATCAGGAACAAATTTTTGTGTTTGTTCGTGGCTGAATTATTTTTATGACACCGACAAAAAGCAAAAAGCAATTCAAATATCAAAGCGGTTTCGGCAATGAATTTGCCACCGAAGCAATCGAAGGCGCGTTGCCGGTTGGACAAAATTCGCC
>JACCYR010000314.1 GCA_013696385.1 Acidobacteriota bacterium | reverse complement strand
ACGTCATCTTCGGATTATGTTTGCTCATCACTTTGGTAATCGCCGCCGTCAATGTCGTCTTGCCGTGGTCAACGTGTCCGATTGTTCCAATGTTGACGTGCGGCTTCGACCGATCAAATTTCTCTTTTGACATTTTTATTTATCCTCTTAATAAACTTATAAAAAATAACTTGGAGCCCAAGACGAGATTTGAACTCGTGACCTCAGCCTTACCAAGGATGCGCTCTACCACTGAGCTACTCGGGCTTAATTAAAAATAAAAAAGCGTTTTTATCAAAACTTTTGGAGCGGGAGACGAGACTCGAACTCGCGACATTCAGCTTGGAAGGCTGACGCTCTACCAACTGAGCTACTCCCGCCCGTTTTGATTTTGGATTTGGGATTTCGGAGTGCGGATTTATTTTTAATCCAAAATCCGAAATCTAAAATCTAAAATCTAAATGGTGCAAGGGGTAGGATTTGAACCTACGTAAGACTTCCGTCTGCCGGGTTTACAGCCCGGTGCCATTAACCACTCGACCACCCTTGCATCTAATTTATCAAATGATATAACTGACTTTTTGAGCCAATTAGCAAAATTTCAATAATAGCCAAGTTTTTAGCAACTTGCAAGTTAGCATAATATGATTTTAACCAGTTTGCTTATTTTCGGCAAGATTAGATGTTTGATAGGCACGTGGATGAAATTTTTCGTAGGTTTTTCGCAAGTGCGTGTCGGTAATATGCGTATAAATTTGTGTTGTGGAAATATCGGCGTGTCCCAGCAGTTGTTGAACTGAGCGAACATCGGCGCGATGTTGTATCAGATGTGTGGCAAAACTGTGGCGAAGCGTGTGCGGCGAAACGTCTTCCAATCCGATTTTTTCAGCATATTCCTTAATTAAATAAAAGATGGTTTGCCGGTTAATCGGTTTGCCTAAACTCGTTACAAAAAGGTTATTTACTTCAATATTCTCCTTTTTGCGACGTAGAGCAAGATAACTTTTCAGCCATTCAACCGCGCTTTTGCCAATGGGAACGCGCCGCGTTTTGCTTCCCTTTCCCTTGCAGGTTAAAATTCCAGCGTCAATATCCACATCGCCGACGTTCACATCAACTGCTTCCGAAACGCGCAAACCGCAGGCATACATCAACTCCAAAATTGCACGATTCCGCAAGCCGATTTCGCCTGAAACATCCGCGACGGCTAATAAACTTTCAATGTCATTTTCGTTCAAAAACTTCGGCAGATAAAGACCTTTTTGTGGCGCAATTAAATCTTCCGCCGGATTTTTTTTGATATGTCCGTCAAACTGCAAAAACTTATAAAAACCGCGCAGCGCGCTTATCAATCTGCGCTTGGAATTTTCCGAAAGTTTCTCGCCCGCCAGATCAATCAGCCATTCGCGCAAAACCTGCCGCGTCAAATTCACAATGTCAAAATTATTTTTCTCCGCCCAAACGCGCAGTTTCACTAAATCTCTTTGGTAACTTTCAACAGAATTTTTCGCCAAACCTTTTTCGACCTGCAAATACAAAAGATATTCACGGACAAAATCACGCTTTTTTTGATAATGGTCTAACATTTGATTGCTGATTTTAAAATTCGGAAGCAAAAAGAAGGAAAATTGAACGGACATTCAAGTCTGCGCCTTCATATTAATAGATGAAGGCACGAAAAAGCAAGAAAATAAAGTTTTTAAGTTTTTCGATACAGAATAAAATCGGCTATTTCACACAGCAAATCTGTATCTCTAGCAATCTTTTTCAATTCCTGACAAGATTGAGCGTGAACCATTTCGGCGAGTTTGCGCGTTTCTTCCAAACCGTAAAGTGCCGGATAAGTTGCTTTTTCCGCCGTAATATCTTTGCCTGCTGTTTTGCCCAAAACTTGAGTTGTCTGCGTTACGTCAAGCAAATCGTCCGTGATTTGAAAAAGCAAGCCGAGTTTTTCAGCATAATTTGAGATTATTTCGATTTCAGTTTCGCTTGCTTCAGCAATGAGTGCGCCCGCTTTTGCCGATGCAGAAATCATCGCGCCGGTTTTGTTTCGATGTATGCTTTCGAGTTCTTCAATGGAAATCTTTTTGCCTTCGGCTTCCAAATCGAGTTGCTGACCGGCAACCATTTTTGCTGCTGAACGGGCGAGTTCGGCAATCAATCTGACGCGAATTTCCGCCGTCAAATTTTTATCTTCCGCGATTGCCTGAAATGCTAAAGTCTGCAAAACGTCGCCCGCTAAAATCGCCGTTGCTTCGTCAAATTTTTTATGACAAGTTTCGCGCCCGCGCCGCAAATCGTCGTTGTCCATTGCAGGCAAATCATCGTGAATCAGCGAATACGTATGAATCATTTCGATTGCCGCCGCCGTGCAAACAAGATTTTCACGGCTCGCGGCGAATGCTTCGCCAACCGCTAAACAGAGCGCGGGGCGAAAGCGTTTGCCGCCCGCGAACAAACTCCAACGTATCGCTTCGTGCAGTTTTTTCGGCGCGGTCTGCACTGATGGCACTAGTTCATCAAGTTTTTGGGCAACGATTCGAGTGCAATCGGCGAAAAAAGTTTTTAATCGGCTCATTACAAAAGAATATCGCTTAAAACCTTAGAAACGCAAAGAGTTGCCTCTCTTTGTAAAAAATTGATTTTAGCTAAAATGTAAAAATAAAAATCCATTTTGCGAATAATCGAAATTGAAGTTTAATAGAATTCGTCAAAAATGTAATAATCCAAAACAAAAAGGAAAATTCAAAATGAACGAAGAAAACAAAAAACTTTCCGACGACGCTTTTGAACAAGAACTACGAACCGATTTAGACGACGACACGCCTGACAAACCGGCAGGAATGGCTCTGCATACGAAAATTTTAATCGGCTTGCTAGTCGGCGTTTTCGGCGGTTTGATTGTCAATTGGACGCTTGGCGGCGATAATCCAACCGTTGTCGGCATTGTCGAAAATTTCACGCGCCCAATCGGACAATTGTTTTTAAATTTGCTGTTAATGATTGTCGTGCCGCTTGTTTTTTCGTCTTTGGTCGTTGGAATTGCAGGAATCGGCGACATTCGCAAACTCGGCAGAATCGGTTTGAAATCGTTTGCTTATACGCTGGTTATTTCGGCAATTTCCGTTGTCATCGGTTTAGGTTTAGCAAACACAATTCGTCCGGGCGAAAGAATTGCACCTGAAATTGCGGCGCAACTTAAGGAAAAGTTCAGCGGCGGCGCAAAAA
>JACCYR010000313.1 GCA_013696385.1 Acidobacteriota bacterium | reverse complement strand
CCGCCGTTTGTTCAGAAATTTCACACAATTCGGGCAAAACTTTATGTTCGGACAAATCAGAAACGCGAACCGGCTCAAAAGTTCCGTAGCCGACATGCAGAGTTATTTCCGCAACACACGCGCCGAGGTTTTTAATTTTCTCTAAAATTTGCGGCGTAAAATGAAGTCCCGCCGTCGGCGCGGCGATTGCTCCGCGTTGTTTGGCAAAAACGGTTTGATAACGCTCGCGGTCTGTATCTGAATTTCCCGGTTCGCGTTTGATATACGGCGGCAAAGGCGTTTGCCCGATTTTGTCTAAAATCTCGTTAAAATCTCCGTCGGTTTCAAACTTTGCGACGACGCGACCTTCTTCAGTTTTTCCCAAAACTTCCGCCGTTAGATTTTCGCCGAAAATTATCTTTCTGCCTGTTTTTAATCTTCGCGTCGGACGCGCAAGCGTTTCCCAAATTTGATTTTCAATCTCACGAACCAAAAAAACTTCAATCTTCGCGCCCGTTTCGCTTATGCCAAACAGTCTTGCGGGGAAAACTTTTGTGTTGTTGAGAATGATTACGTCGTCTTTTTTCAAAAACTGCGGAAAGTTATAGAAATGCTTATCTTGGAAAGATTTTTCGGCGCGATTAACAACTAGCATTCGAGAGATGTCGCGCTTTCCTAATGGATTTTGCGCGATAAGTTCTTCGGGCAATTTATAATCAAATTCGGAAATTAACATAAAACCAAAAACACAGATTAACATAAACCTTCAGTCGGCGGCTGGCGAGCGCATTTTATGATTGCGATTAGAAGCAAAGTTTTTAAATTTTCCTGTAACTGTCCGCCGACAACTGACGGCAATCTGATTTTCGTTTATAATTTTTAAACAAACCGTTAAAACTTTCAAAGGAGTTTCAGATGAAAAAATTATATTTTTCTTTATTTTGCTTAATTGCCATATGTTTAATCGGCGCAAAGGCGCAGGCGCAGAGAAAAAACACTGCTCAACCGAAAACAGAAATTACTGCGCCGCCAGAAAATTATCAACCGCTGACAATGGAATCTTCAACCGAATTGCAGACGCTTCTCAACAAAGCCGTCGGCGATGTGTTAGATACCCAATTCAAAGAACGAAAAATCCGCTCGGATGAAGTAGCGGCAACTTTGATTGACTTGCGCGACCCGAAAAATTTGACAACAGCAAATTTTAACGGCGAATTAAAAATTTATCCGGCGAGTGTGGTTAAGTTGTTTTATATGGCTGCATTGGAACAATGGCTCGAAGACGGCAAAGTGAAAATGACATCCGAACTTGAACGCGGTTTGCGTGATATGATTGTTGATTCTTCAAACGAAGCGACGCAGTATATTCTGGACGTTCTGACCGACACCTCAAGCGGCGGCGAACTTCCCGAAAAGGATTTTCAGATTTGGTCGTATAAACGCAACGCTGTCAATCGTTATTTCAGCTCGCACGGCTATCAACGCATTAATGTTAATCAAAAAACATTTTGCGAAGATGCTTACGGGCGTGAACAGCAATTTCGCAACTACAAAGGCGAAAACCGCAATATGTTGACAACCAATGCAACGGCGCGGCTTTTGGCGGAAATCGTTTTGCGAAAAGCAGTTACGCCCGAAAGAAGCGGGAAAATGTTGGATTTGCTGAAACGTGATTTTAGCGGAACAACCACTGACAATGACGACCAAGCGCACGGTTTTACCGGAATTGCACTAATAAACAGAAAAATGACGGACGCAAAACTCTGGTCAAAAGCCGGTTGGACCAGCAAAACACGCCACGATGCCGCCTATATCGAAACGCCCGATGGTTTGAAATTTGTCTTGGTTATTTTTACGGAAAATATGGCGAATGAACGCGATATTATCCCGATGATTGCGGGCAAAGTTTTGGATAATCTAAAAACCATTAAGTAATTTTTACAAACTTTGAGCAAATAAACTGGTTTAATAAATATGTAAAAAATGCGAAACCGCGTGATAAGAACCAAGCTATTAAACAATCGGCATAAAAAAACTCCGCTTCAGGTTTCACCAAAGCGGAGTTTTTTATTTGAAAGACTTTCACGCAACCTTATCTTTCCAAATTCATTACCTCAGCCGACCACACCGCAATTTCTTTTCGCATAATCCTGACATCAGCGCGGTTTTCGTGGCTTAATTCCAAAGATTTATAAGCCAGAGCAAGTAACCTGTCAAACTCGTTTTCAAAAACGAATTGCATATCTTTGATTTGCCGAACATCATTTTCAACATTCGTCAGCCTGCTCTCTACATTTGCCAGCCGCATTTCTACTTTGTCGAAACGCTCGTTCATCTGTTGACGCAAACCGTTGATTGTATCAGTTGTTTCTTGACGCAAACCATTGATTGCATTAAGAATCGTTTCTAAATTCGGTAAAGTATCTTGATTCTCAGGATTTTTCATAAACTCTCCAGATAAATTGTATCATAATGTCTGTTTTGGAAATAAATAATATGTTTGCAGAGAACGACGTTCCCTTTGTTTTTTAAAGGTTTTTAGTGTTGTTGTTTTCAGAATTTGAAAAACAGGTTAAAATCCTATAAAGACAATTTCCGCTTCTTTAAAAAATATGAAAAACAAATTAATTTCTTTGCTTCTACTTTCTACTTTTATCTTTCTGCTTATCGGTCAAACTTTTGCACAAATAATGCCGAAGAATGCCGACCCGAAACTCTGGCAGCGAGCATTAGCAATCCACAAAAAAGCCATCATCATTGACGGACACAACGACATTCCATCGCCGATGTATGACGAAGACTTCGACCTTGCTACCAATTCAAAAGACAAATTTCATCTTGACGGCGACCCGTTTCACACCGATCTGCAAAGGCTGAAACAAAGCGGCATTACAGGCGAATTCTTCTCGATTTATGTTTCCCGAACTTACGCCGAAAACGGCGGAAGCGGCGCGGCGCGGCGCGCACTTGATTTGATTGATGTCGTTTATCGTGCCGTCGAAAAACATCCGAATCAATTGATTATGTGCAGGACAGCCGACGAAATTCGTAAAGCTAAAAAACAAAATAAAATTTGCGCCTTAATTGGCATTGAAGGCGGACACGCGATAGAAGATTCGCTGTTTGCCCTGCGCGATTTTTATCGGCTTGGCATCCGCTATATGACTTTGACGCATAACAATACAAACAATTGGGCGGACGCGCACCGCGACGAACCACGCAACAACGGTTTGTCGGATTTTGGCAAAGAAGTTGTGCGCGAGATGAATCGGCTCGGAATGCTAGTTGATATTTCGCACGTTTCGGTCAAAACAATGAGCGATGTTTTGGACGTTTCGACCGCGCCGATTATCGCTTCGCACTCCGGCGCACGCGGCGTTGCCGACCACACGCGCAATGTTCCCGATGAAATTCTCAAACGAATCGCCAAAAACGACGGTGTGGTAATGGTAAATTTTTATCCTTCATTTCTTGATGAAAGAACCAACAATGAGGAAAACGAACGCTCAAAACGGTTAAAGCCGCAGATTGACACGCTCAAAGAAAAATATAAGGACGACAAGCAAGCCTATAACGAAGCTGAACGCAAGCTGTTTGCGGAAAATCCGATTTATATGCCGAGTTATACGAGAATCGTTGACCACATTGACCACATCAAAAAAATTGCCGGAATTGATTACGTCGGCATCGGTTCGGATTATGACGGAATTCCATTTTTGCCACAGGGAATGAACGGAATGGAAGATTTGCCGCTTGTAACTTACGAAATGCTGCGGCGCGGTTATTCTGAACAGGATATTTTGAAGGTTTTAGGCGGAAATTTTATGCGGGCATTTGCCCAAGCTGAGAAAGTGGCGAAAATCAATTCACGCAAAGTCAGCGGCGAAGGAAGTTTGCGGAAAATTAAATAATACTGTATCTTGGTTACACCTTTCTTGGGCAAAACTCATTCGGAGAAAAATTATGACCGACAATCAATTCAACCAGCTTTTCGATTTAGTTACAAAAAGCGTGAACGGCATACAGAGAGTAGAAAAAGACATTATTGTGATTAAAACCGATGTCGCCGAACTTAAAACCGATGTCGCTGAACTTAAAACTGATGTCGCTGAACTTAAAACTGATGTTTCGGAATTAAAAGAAGGGCAAAAAAGAATCGAAAAAGAAGTTCGTCTGAATACTGTGGCGATCAATGAAATCGTGTCTGAGCAATTCAGAACTAAAATCAGAGTTGACGAATTGGAAAGAGCATCTGTTTGAGGCTGACTTTTTCAAAAAAACAAAAGGAGTTGTTAAGCGAAAAATAATAGTCTTGACAACTCCTTTTGTTTTTAATTTAATTCCATCATTTCTTTTACGTATTTCGCGGGCGGCGAACCAAACGAAAGCATCTCGTCGTGCATTTTTTTCAAATCAATTTTGCCTTTGTGTTTCGCTTCATAAGCGCGGCGAATATCATTGACTTCAACCGAACCGACGTAATAAGTTGAAAGCTGGGTTGAAGACAGTTGAGCGCGTTTCCATTTGCCCGCCGCTTCGCCTTCTTCCTGAAAACCTTCGTTCATCATAAAGGCAATCGCTTCTTTTTCCGTCATCCGATTAGTGTGAATTTTCTGGTCAATTATTGAATTAATGATAACGCGGAGTTTCATCTTGAGTTGCTGCATCTCGACTTCCGCGCCGCCGTAACCTTGTTCCGCCATCAATTGCTCGGCATAAACCGCCCAGCCTTCGGTAAATGTCCCGCTGCCGAAAAGAGCGCGAATCATGGTCGGAGCTTTGAATTTATTCGAGTGCATTATTTGCAGATAATGTCCCGGCATCGCTTCGTGAATCGTCAAATCCTGCAGCATATAATCATTATATTCGCGGAAAAACGAATTTCGTCTGGCTTCGGTCCATTCTTTCGGCGTTGGCGAAATGGTGTAAAATGTTTCGTTCTTTTTCTCGAAAGGTCCGGCGGAATCAAAATAAGCAACCGCGCTTCCGCGTGCAAATTCGGGCATTACGATAACTTTTACCGGCTCGGTCGGCACGGCTACGAGATTTTTGGCGCGAACAAATTCGGTTGTTTCCTTCAAAATATCGTTAGCCCTGTCAACAATCGTGTCATTTGTCGGGTGAGATTCGGCGAGTTTGTCCAAAACGGCTTTAATAACTTGTTTGCGGCTTTCAGGTGTTTTTTTATTCGGAAAATATTTTTTATAAAGCGGCAGCGCAATACCAAACATTTTGTTTTGCGTCGCTTTTAAATCGGCTTCGGCGCGTTTAAGAAGTTCTTCCTTTGACATATCGGACGAGAGCGCGAATTTCAATTTCTGTCGATATTTCGCATCGCCAATCCGAAAATCACCCGTCGAGCGCGGCAGTAAATCTTTTTCGAGCCAAGTTCCGTAGTCTTCAAGCGCGGCAATCGCTCGTGCCTGCGCGGGCGCAAGTTGGTCTTTCATTCCGGCTTCGTCAACAAACATCTGCAAATCGCCTTTGATTAAACTAATCACGCCTTTGTTTTGCGCGATTGCCGTTTCGGTATGAACGCGCAGCGGATTTTTCAGATTTGCTTTGGCGGCAGCAACAACTTCGGGAATTTGTTCGAGCCGTGCTTTGGCACTTGCCAATCGTTCTTTAAGCGGCGCAAAATCCCGCGAAATCAAATCATTAAGCGCACTGCCGACGTTGTAAGACATCGGATTCCATTCGTATTCGCGCAAAAC
>JACCYR010000390.1 GCA_013696385.1 Acidobacteriota bacterium | reverse complement strand
GAAAACGCAGGGAGACTTCTTCATTCCTAGCCCGACAGCTAACCTCGTAGGTGTGGTGAAGAAGACACTGATAAATTTATGCCGTGACAGGTGCGATTTTGTGTGTGCTTCGTGCCTTTGATTTTTTTCAACGAATCAAACAAGACATCCAGTCTTCTCAAAGGAAAAAGTTCCGCGTTTCGATGCGGAACTTTTTTTGTTTAGCTTACTCGTTATGCTATTTTATTTCGACGCATAAAGACATAGAAATAAACAAGTAAATTTATGCCAATTAAAATTAAACCAAGAAACAGATGAAACCAATAACCGAGGGTAGAATACAAAACCATTGAAACGTAATGTTCAATAAATCCGCCGGTATAACCGGCTTCTCCGCCTAAATTTCGAAACCAATTTTCAAGCGGTGTCAGTGGACAAGTCAATGAAAAAGCCTCGACGACAAATCCCCAAATCAGCGCGGGAATATGCACCCATATAACTGAACGCCAACGCAGCACTAACAATCCGCCAAATACTAAAAAAAGTACAAAGCAGAGATGAAAAGCCAACACAAAATCTGCTAAAAAACGATAAATCATAAAATAAAATTGTTCAGTCAAATCAATGTTGCTTAGATGTTATCGCATATCATGCCCTTTTTCTATACTACTTTTCCCAAACAGTAACTAAAGTAGTTTAACTTCATAGCTTTAAGCGGAATTTTTTTGTCCGTATCAAAATAATTTTTGCGAGATAACCGTAAAAGAAATTTGATTTTTTGCAAAGTAATTTTAACATCGATAAAAGGAAATGCGTGAAACCAATAAAGTAAAAGTTTCACGCATTATTATCTGCAATTTGAAATCTGAAATTTCAAGTTAGCGTTTAAGTGTAATTAACGAAACAGTTGCGCCTGACGGGTCGTTGACCACGCAAAAACGCCCCGTGTTCGGAATATCCATCGGTGGAACGCAAACGCTTCCGCCAAGTTCGGTAACTTTTGCGGCGGAAGCATCAACATCTTCAACCGCGACGTAAGCTATCCAGTGCGAAGACGTATCGCCAAATTCTTTCCCCATTTGATACATTCCGCCGAATTGCTTTTCGCCGTCAATGCTTATTTCATTATAAACCATTCCAGCCGCGTCGCCTTCTTTGAACTGCCAACCGAAAAGTTCGGTATAAAAGTTTTTGCAAGCCTCAAGATTAGTGCTCGCTAACTCATTCCAACAAAATTCTCCGTTTTTCGGCATCGCCATTTGTTCTGCCGCTGCTTGTTCGGACATATTTTTACTCTCCTTAAATTTAAATTTTCCCTGCTTGATAATTTGTGGAAGTAAAAAATTGAGGATTGAGTTGTGAAGTGAGATAAAGTGGCTTTGCGGAGAAAGCAGGACGGTCATTCACAACTCAAATTTGTTAGTCTAGGAAGTCTGGAAAGTCTGGGAAGTTAAAACGCTTCTTTTCTTAAACTTCCCAGACTTTCCAGACTTGAAACTATCCGGCACGGCGCATCGGCGTTTGAACTTCGACATTTTGCTGCTTTTGCATATCTTGCAAATGCTGAATAAAACTCGATGCCGCACGCTTTGAAAGCTCATCCGTTTTGCATTCCATCACGTTTTGACTTTCCTCGTCCGCATCAATTCCGATTTCACGTGAAAGTGCGCGAATCATTCCAAGTTGTTTTGCCGTAACCAAGTCAGACAAACTTTTGGCAATCGGATTCGCTGGGAAACCGCCGTTATTTGGCGGTACTGCGCCTTCGCGCTCAATTGTGTCGGATTCTTTTTTATACAAATCACGGGCGATACCGAATTTAACAGCGGCACGTTTTAATGCGTCATGTTCAGCTTTTTTAATGCCCATTTCGCTTCCGGCTAAACCAGTTCCGATGCCTTCGCGCGTGATTCCATCAATCGTAATCGCCACTGTAACGGTAAAGATATCACCGATTTGCTGCATATCTTTGACAGTGTGCGACCAATTCGGCGCGGTTTGGTCCAGAATATCGGCGACCGTGTGCCATTCGACATAATCAACCATTTGGACATTTCCGTTTCTATCGCGCCAACCTTCGCGCTGTCGGACGAGTTCCGGATCAACATTTTTCCGCAATTCCTTTAAGGTTGACGTAAAATTCAAAACATTATTTGCTGTTTCCTTATCTTCCGCTTCTTCCGCCGTCATAAACGGCATATTTTGTAAATTTTCTTTGTTCATTTCTTTATTTCCTTTCGTGTTCGCAAGTGGACTCGGTTCGGCAGGCTTTTTATCAGCTTGTCCGTCGGCTGCAGCCTTTTCCAAAACCTCGCCAGACTTCTGTTCGCTGTGTGCGGACATTGCGATTTTGGATTTTGGATTTTGGATTTTGGATTTTTCTTCAAATCCACTATCCGCATTCCGCAATCCTGAATCGGCACACGACTCAGATGCGTTTTTGTCTTCCTTAACAACTTGTGTTGGTTTTACTTCAACTTGAGTTTCGACCTTGACAGGTTGTTTTGTCGCCAATTCGGTATTTTTTGCTACAAGGGCGTATTTCACCGCCAGGATATGTTCGCAGCGAAATGCCGAATCGCTGACAGCCGCTTCTTCAAATTCCAAACAATTACAACGAATTTTTCCAACCTCGTTGCGCCAGACTTCATACGAAGTTTGTCTGCCGCGTAAAGAAGGCGTTGAAACGCGAAATTTCTCGCCTTCGCGGTTGACTAATCCCATCGCCGCAATTGATTTGGCTCTTTTTTCTCGTTTTTCCGTTAAATTTTTTTCTACTGCTATTGCTGTCATTTTTCTTACTCCTTTTTCCGCAAACTACATTAATTTTAACTGTTTGCAATAAAGATAAAACTAATTCGTTTCATCTATGAAACATTGTATCAAACAAATTTATTTGTTGCAAGTGTGAAACGTAGTGTTGCATCTAAAATTTTTTTATGTTAAGTTCTTTTTAGCAAGGGCGAGTTAGAAACTAAATTTAGTTCCAAAATAAATGATTTTTAATTAATGGAGAAAAAAATTATGGCTTACAAAAATCAAAGTCTGATAAATACAAAAGAACTTGGACGTGCGATTAAACGCCGCCGGAAAGAATTGAATTTGAGTTTGCGTGATGTCGCTGACGTTACGCAGGTTTCGGCTTCGACGCTTTCACGCATCGAAAATGGAACGGGGAAACCCGATGCCGATAACATCGCGCGTTTAACAGGTTGGCTCGATATGCCGATTGACCGTGTGATGAATAAACATCAAAATGATAATAAGTTTGTTGATGCAATTGTTTATTATCCGCACGAAGCAACGCCCGAAATTGTTGAAGCGCATCTTCGCGCTGACAAAAATTTAACGCCCGAAACGGCGAAAGCGTTGTCGGAACTTTTTCGCGTGGCTTATACGCAATTTAGCAAGCCTCAAGAATAAGGCTGAACTGTTACAGTTTCTTATCTTTAAGAACAGCGGCACAAGCATTAATGCGTGTGTCAGGACTAAACTTTATTTTGACCGAATGAATATGAAAACAATATCGCACATCGAATCTAAACAAACCGAAATTGCGAAAAACAATGGTTTCGCTATTGAAACAACTTTTGTTCTTTTCTTTTTGGCGGTTGAATTTGGGCGAAGTTTTAGCGGCTTTACTTTAGACAGCATATTTTTAGCATTAACGCTTATAATGATTGCCGTTCTGCCGTATTTTTTGCCCGCAAATGAAAAGCCGGGTTTTGGAAGTTGGATTTTAGGCAGAAGTTTTATCGCAGTATTTGCAATTTTGCTTGGTGTCGTTTTCAAACAAAGCCTCGGCGTGGTTTTACCTGAAACATTCAGGTTTTTACCGATGACGCTTCTCATCATTGCGGCAATGCTCAGTTGCTACATTCAATTTTACAGTTTTCTGAAACTCCGTTTTGTAAAATAGGCAAAAGGCAAAACGGTTTAGCAAAAAAGGTTCGCGTTTGTTCGGGAAACAGGCGCGAACCTTTTTTATTTGATGAAAAGTTATAACAGATGTTATATTTTATATGGAGAATTTAATATGACAAATACCTTAAAGATTACAACTATTGGAAATTCGACAGGAGTGATTTTGCCGAAAGAAATTTTAGAAAAACTTCGTGTGAAAAAAGGTGATTCTCTTTTCGCCGTTGAAACTCCAAATGGAATTGAATTAACAGCTTATAATCCTGAATTTGCTAAACAAATAGAAGTCGCCGAACAAGTTATGCGCGAAGATCGCGATGCTCTACGAAAATTGGCGGAATAAATATGCCTGAAATCAAATGGCTTTTGGAAGAAACAGTTCTGGCAATTCACAAAAGGCAAATCGCTGAACACGGCGGAAGCGATGGCGTACGTGATTTGGGATTGCTGTTGTCGGCACTTGCCAGACCGCAAAATTTGTTGGCTTACAGCGAAGACGCACCCGATATTTCCGCGCTTGCCGCTGCTTATGCTTTCGGTGTCGCCAAAAATCATCCGTTTATTGACGGCAATAAACGCACGGCATTGGTCGTGATGCGAACTTTTTTGCAGATTAACAGATATAACTTTAATGCGACTCAAGAAGAAAAATATCTGACCTTTTTGAAACTAGCCGAAGGAAATTTGAGCGAAGAAGAATTAGTAATTTTGATTAGAGAAAAAACCGAAATCATCCAATAATTTTTTTGTCAAACCGCCATCGGCATCAAAATATCGTGAATTACCTTAACTTGTTCGGCTAATTCGAGATACTGCGGTAGCGTTAAGGCTTGTGCGCCGTCGCAAAGTGCTTCTTCCGGTTTTGAATGAACTTCGATAATCAAACCGTCCGCGCCGACGGCAACACCGGCACGCGCCATCGGATTAACCATATAATTCCTGCCTGTTCCGTGCGACGGGTCAACAATAATCGGCAGATGAGTTAAACGATGAATCGCTGGAACGATTGATAAATCCATTGTGTTGCGGGCGTGATTGCCAAAAGTTCTAATTCCGCGTTCACATAAAATTACGTCATAATTTCCCTCAGCCATAATATATTCGGCGGCGAGCAGAAATTCATCCAAAGTCGCCGCCATTCCGCGCTTGAGCAAAACCGGTTTGCGCGTTTGCCCGACATATTTCAAAAGCGAAAAATTCTGCATATTTCGTGCGCCGATTTGGATGCAGTCGCCATATTTTTCAACTAGATCAATGCCGCGCTCGTCCATCGCTTCGGTAACGATATTCAAACCGTATTGGTCGCGCACGTCGGCTAACATTTTCAAACCGTCTTCGCCCATTCCTTGAAAAGCATATGGCGAAGTGCGCGGTTTAAATGCGCCGCCGCGAAA
>JACCYR010000306.1 GCA_013696385.1 Acidobacteriota bacterium | reverse complement strand
CGGTTACGGCGTTAATGAAAAATATCAGCGTATAGATTTGCCAAACTTCTGTAATAAACGGAAAGAGCGCGAGAAGTCCGAAACGCAAAACATCCGCCGCAATCAAGATTTTTTTGCGGCTCACGCGATCGGCAATTACTCCGGCAGGCTGCGAAAAAAGCAGAAACGCCAAAATTCGCAGAAAAAGCGCATTTCCGATAACGGCGGCTGCCGATTCGCCGCCTGTTAATTGATACGCGAAAAGAGCCAGCCCGACGGTCGTTACGCCGCTTCCCAAAAGCGAGATGATTTGGGCGGAAAACAGCAGTAGATAATTTCGATTGCGCCAAAGTTCATTTTGCATACTTCATCGCTTTTATCAGGAATCAAGAATTTCAGCCTTCGACAATTAATTTTCCGCGCAGCATATTCATTCCGCAGGCAAAGGTAAATTCCCCTTCTTTTTCCGGCGTAAATTCAATCGGCGTGGTCTTAAAAGCGGGCAAATCGCGGGCGATGCCGAAATCGCCGAAAACTACCTGCTCGCTGCACGAAGAAGTTTCATCGCGGTAGAAATTCAATCGGACAGGAATGTCTTTTTTAACGACGATGATATCCGGCGAATAACCGCCTTTGACTGTAACTTTTATTTCCTGCAAGCCCGATTCGTTTGTTTCGGCTGAAGCTGCTTCGCGCTCGCCGAAAAAATACCACAAGACAAAAGCAATTAAACCAATGCCGCCGATAATAACCAAAATTTCCGTTGTGTCCATAAATTCTGCCTCCGTTTAATTCTCTACCTTCGGCGCATTAAAAGAACGAAGCCGCAGACTGTTCGCTACAACCGACACACTCGAAAGCGACATTGCCGCGCTTGCCAGAACCGGCGAGAGTAAAATGCCGAAGAACGGATACAAAATGCCAGCCGCGATCGGAATTCCGATGACATTGTAAATAAACGCCCAGAAAAGATTTTGTTTGACTGAACGGATTGTCGCCTTCGATAACGCAATTGCAGTTACCACGCCGCGTAAATCGCCTTTGATAAGCGTAATATCGCTGGCTTCGATGGCAACGTCCGTGCCGGTTCCGATGGCGATTCCGACATCAGACTGGGCGAGAGCAGGCGCATCGTTAATTCCGTCGCCGACCATTCCGACCAGTTTTTTCTCAGCTTGCAGGCGTTTGATTTCTCCGGCTTTTCCTTCAGGCAAAACTTCCGCCAGAACTCTTTTAATGCCGACTTCTTTTGCTACCGCTTCTGCCGTCCGTTTGTTATCGCCCGTCATCATCACGACTTCCAAACCTAGATTTTGCAAGGCTCGAATTGCTTCTTTTGATTCCGGCTTTATCGTGTCGGCGACAGCAACAATGCCCGCGAATTTTCCGTCAATTGCCGCAAACATCGGCGTTTTACCTTCTCCGGCTAATTTCTCGACGGTTGTTTCCGCACTGTTCAATGAAACTTTTCGTTCATTCATCAAACGTAAATTGCCGAGCAATAAGTCTTTTCCCTTAATTCGCGCTTCGATTCCGCGCCCTTGAATCGCGTTAAAGTTTTCGGTTTTCTCAAACGCCAAATTTCTATCTTCCGCGCCGCGCACGATTGCCGCCGCCAGCGGATGCTCACTCAATTTTTCGGCGGAGGCAACGATTTTCAAGAAATCGTTTTCATCAAATCCACCAGCAGCTAACACATCGGTTAATGCCGGTTCGCCTTTCGTAATCGTGCCGGTTTTATCCAGCACAATCGTATTTAATTTATGCGCGGTTTCGAGCGAATCGCCGCCCTTGATTAAAATTCCGTTTTCCGCGCCACGACCTGTTCCGACCATAATCGCCGTCGGCGTTGCCAAGCCCAAAGCGCACGGGCAAGCGATAATCAAGACAGAAACGAAATTGACAAGTGCCATCGTAAAACGGACTTCGGGGGCGGCAGCGACAAACCAGATAACAAATGATGCAATTGCAATACAAATGACAATCGGCGTAAAAATGCCGCTTATCGTATCGGCAAGTTTGGCAATCGGCGGTTTTGAGCCTTGCGCGTCCTGAACCAACTTAACAATTTGCTGCAAAGCCGTATCTTTGCCAACTTTTGTTGCTTTAAATTGAAACGCGCCGGTTTTATTGATTGTCGCGCCGAAAACTTCATCGCCTCGTTTCTTTTCAACCGGAATGCTTTCGCCTGTCAGCATTGATTCGTCAATTGCCGAACTGCCGTCAACCAAAACGCCGTCAACCGGAATTTTCTCGCCCGGTCGAACAAGGACAATATCGCCGGGAACAACTTCTTCAGTTTCAATTTCCAGTTCTTTGCCGTCGCGCCATACACGCGCCGTTTTCGCTTGAAGTCCGACGAGTTTTTTTATCGCCGCGCCGGTTTGCCCTTTTGCTCTGGCTTCGAGCATCCGCCCCAAAAGAATCAAAGCGATAATCACGCTTGCCGCCTCGAAATAAACCGGAACGCTCGACATCGTTTCCATTCCGGTCATCGTCGGTTGAGTTGCCGCCATAAAAAACGACGGAAAAACGGTTGCCAGAATTGAATAAATGTAAGCTGTGCCTGTGCCGACAGCAATCAGCGTGTTCATATCGGCGGCACGATGCCGGAATGCCGCCCACGCGCCGCGATAAAACTGCGCTCCGCAGTAAAAAACAACGGGCGTTGTCAAAGCAAGTTGAAGCCAGTTCACGCCCGCGAAATTAAACAACTCGATGCGTCCATGCGACATCGCAATTACCAAAACAGGCAAAGACAAAACGGCGGCAATCCAAAATTTTTGCTGTAAATCTTTATATTCCGCGGTGTGTGCGGCTTCTATCGAATCTTCAGCAGATTCGCCCGTGCCGGAAACTTCGCGGACGCGATAACCGAAATCTTCAATCGCGCCGCGAATCGCTTTTGTATCGGCAATATCAGGCAGATATTCGACGTTGACCGCCATCGTCGCCAAATTAAAATCGGCTTTAACCACGCCGCGCAATTTAGAAATATGATTTTCAAGCCCGCCGCTCGAACCCGATGGACGTATTGAGTCGTCAACGATAAATTCGACTTTTGAAGTTCCTGCCGTGTCGTAACCGACATCTTTGACCGTTTGAACAAGTGCGCCAACGCTCGTTTTCTGCGGATTGTAATTAACCGTCGCGCGTCCCGTGGCGAAATTAACCGAGCAGGATTCTACGCCAGTTTGTTTTTTTAACTGTTTTTCAATGCGGTTGGCACACGCCGCGCACGTCATTCCCGTTATCGGCAAATCAACGCGCTCGCCCTCGCCGTCCGTGGTCGAATGGTCGTTGCGCCGCCCGCTCATCACATCCGCGTTGTGAAGCGATTCTGTATTTTTGCCGTTGGAAGAAACGGCGGAAGTTTCCGCCTTTTCTCCGCTCGCTACAAACTCCGCCGGATTAGCGTCGAATTTTTCCTTGCAGGCGGATGAACAAAAATAATAAGTTTCACCCTCGTATTCACTTTTGCCAGCCGCGCTTTCCGCATCAATTGTCATCCCGCAAACTGAGTCTTTGACTCGTGTTGTCGTCGTTTCCATAAATCCCCCTTAAATTTTTATTCAAATAAACCAAAACCTTATTCGACGGGAAATCCCGCATCGTCCAATACATCAGCTAGTTTCTCGCGTGAAACTTCTTCCGTATGCTCGACGGTAACCAGTTTGGTGTCCACATTTACTTCGACTTTATTGATGCCCGACACTTTATCGAGTGCTTTTTTAATGCCGCTAGCACAACCGCCGCAAACGATGGTTGGAACTGAAAGTTTTGTTTCTGTATTCATTATTTTATCCTCTTAAAAATTAAATTGATTCAACCAATAATTGAATCTAAAACTATCTTACAACCTGACAGCTAGTATCAGGTCAAGCGGTATTTTCGATTTCCGCTACCGATTCGATTAAATAACAGATAGAATCACCGTTTGGCATCGAGTTATCCATTTGTTTCCAATCTTTTAAGGTGTTTTCCATTTTCTTTTGTAACTTTTTCATCTCTTTAATCTTCCGGCGATTTTCTTCGATACGGCGTTCGATAATTTCTCGAACAAGCGGGCAGGGCGAATTGCCGTGCTTGGCTTCGTCTAAGATTTCCGCGATTTCGGGAAGCGTAAAGCCCAATGCTTTCGCCGCAACGATAAAACGCAGTCTGGTTTCGTCCGACGGCTGATAGATTTTATAGCCGTTTTGCGAATTGCGCAACGGTTTCAAAAGTCCGATTCGCGTGTAATACCGAATCGTAAAAAGCGGAACATCCGATTGTTTGGCGAGAACTCCAGCAGTTATCATACTTGCACTCTCCTTTATTGATTGAATACTCTCTAATCTAGTTTGATTTATGTTTTGAGTTCGCGCCCATAAAGGTTGACTAAGTGTTTAGCAAAAGCCAACCTTTATAGGCGCGAACTCAGAACGCTTCGCTAAATGTTAAGAAATTTAATTTACAAATTACTAACTACTTTTCACGACAGTTTACGGTTTCGTTTGCGAATTGTCGTAAGCGGTCATAAAAACAAAAGAGGTTGGCGCGGTTTTATTGAAAAATAGAGAATAGTGAACCGTTGATAGTCAATAGTTTTTCGTTCGTCGGTGCAACTATTAACTATTGACTATCAACTATTCTCTATTTTTCAGTAAAAAAGTTTAACAAACTAATCTTTTTTGTTTCTGTATTAGACGGGCGGTAATTTTGCTTTTCGTTAAAGTCCGCACGGCTTTATTAAGTTTTTTCAATAAATATTTGAAGAAGCGGCTTTTGCCCATAAAGATTTTTCTAAAAAATCTCGAACAAAACCCGCTTCGGTTTTGAATTACATTGATGCCGAAGATGCCGATGACGACATTTGACGGCAGCTTTCCGCGCATTGGCGACAAATGTCGGCGCAACGTTGCATAAAGTCCGCGCCATCCGCCATACTTTCGCATTCCTTGGCGCAAGCATCGCAAACGTCGGCGCACACGCCGCACACTTGCGGATGAAAATCCGACATTCTAATCATAAAATCCGCACTTGTCTGACAAATCTGCACACAGTCTTGCAGTAATTTGATATGACTCGCTGCGGCGTGTTTGCCACCCATTTCCAAACAATGCGCGATTGTTTCCAAACAAACGGCGTGACAGTTTTGACAATTATCAATGCAGTTTTGCATTTCCTGATTTCTTTCATGTGACATTTTTACTTTTCCTCCTTGTAATTTTCAACGCCAAAATCGTTGATGGTTAAATAAAAAAAGCGTCGGGCAAATCTTCTAAAATTCGCCTCAACGCTCCTGTGATTGATTCGTATATTCCGCCGGATTTTCTTCAAATTTCCGTTGACACGCGGTTGAACAAAAATAGTATGTTCTTCCCTCGTAATCGGCTTGTCCGGCGGCATCTTGTTCCTCGACTTGCATTCCGCAAACCGGGTCAACCTGCTTTGCCATAAAACTTTTCTCCTTGTTCTTAAAATTTTCGCGCCGGTTTTCTACTCGCCAGCCCGAATTTCCTAACCCTAAACGGACAATAATAAACGATTATCCGCAACCGTTCTGTGCGCTTCCTTACATACCCCGCCTGAGTTTATCCGCACAGGCGCGGCGCAAACTCGCTGATGAAATCATCGCGCATCTCAAGCGTTTGTCTTGACGCTTCCAGATAAATCTATTTTTTCGGCGAAGGCTGTGGCGAAGGCGCGCGGCGCGGCGCGCTCGAATGCCAGTGAATAATTTGCCAGCGTCCGTCGCGTTTTTCCAAAACCGCAGTTCCAAGTCCGCCAGTGTCAACGCGTCGCGTTCCGAGGTCGGCGGAAAGTGTGTATTTGAACGTCGCCAATGCTAAATTCCCCGAAGTTTTTACTTTCAAATCGGAAAAGGCGTATTTCGTATTTTTAAATTCTTTGAGTTCCGGTGCAAGATGACTGTTGCGGTAGTCCGACCAACCGTAGTTGGCGTGTCCGCTTTCAAAAACCGTTACGTCTTCGCTGTTTGCCCAGATTTTATCGAGTGCCGCCAAATCGCCTTTTTCAACCGCCGCCGCTTCGC
>JACCYR010000304.1 GCA_013696385.1 Acidobacteriota bacterium | reverse complement strand
TGAGCGTTGACCGGATTATAAACCGATTCTTTGGAAATACCGACGCGCTGTTCGCGGAAAGCCTTCAAAACATCAGATTCGGGAACGGCTTTTAAGCCTTCAAACTGCAAATCGCGGATAATCGGCAATTCTTTAACTTCAAAAATGACATCCACACCGCCGCGCACGCCCGGTGAAGTCGAAACGCGGGTTTCAACTTTGTCAAAAAAGTTAAGCGAAAGAAGTTCCTGCAAATCGCGCTCAAGTTGTGCCTGATTAAAAACATCGCCCTGACGGGTTTTTATATAATAAAGCAGGTCTTCATCCTTCAAACGACGGTTGCCTTGAATGTCCACCGTTTCGACCAGCTGCTGTTGAGTAACAGTTTCCGCCTTCAAGGTGTCTTGAATATCTTTAGCAATTTCGTCGGATTTAGCAGATGCAGGCGCAACTAGAAATATAAAACTTAACAAGATAAATCCGAAAGCACGAAGATTTTGCATAAAACTGATTTCCTTCTATTTTTGCAATTGTTTGGCTGTGAAAAGCCATATTATAATTTTTGCCCTTAAAACTTCAAACTAAAAATAATAACTTTATAATAAAACGGGTTTTTCAAGTTGGATAAATACGCGAACTTTGATTCAATCGATAAAGTCTTGGTTGCCTTACGCGGCGCAACCTTCCAATAAACTTCCGAATTATACAGATAAAATGGCAAAAAGGAAAAAGCCGCAATCAAAACTTTCGGATTTTTTTTCTAACCATTAGAATATACAAACTGAAACGTTGTTTAATTCTTTAGCTGAAGTTGCTTATTTACAAAACAACGTCTAAATCATAAATTTTAAAGAATAATTACTTGGAGAAACAATTTTTATGGCAATCAGTCCCGAACTTCTTGAAATTCTTCGATGTCCAAAATGTAAATCGAAGGTCGAACTAAAACCCGACCAAAGCGGTTTGAGGTGCGAAAATCCCGAATGCGCGTTGGTTTATCCGATACGCGATGAAATTCCCGTGATGCTTGTCGAAGAAGCGACAACGGAAACGAAAAACGAATAATGGAAAATGGAAAATGAAGACAGAATTTTCCACTTTCCGTTTTCAATTTTCCATTATGATTATTGATTGGAAAAATGTTAAGCGAGTTTTGGTTGTGCGCATGCGTTCAATCGGCGATACGGTTTTGTCAACGCCCTCATTAATTGCGCTGCGAAGATTTTTGCCCGACGCGCAGATTGATATTTTGCTCGAAGATTGGGTTGCGCCAGTTTTAGAAGACTTTGATGCGGTTGACAATGCTCTGAGCGTTTCGCGCAAAAGTCAAAAATCCCGAATCGAAACGGCTCTAAATTTGCGCCGAAACAAATACGATGTCGCGTTTAATCTGCACGGCGGAACGACAGCGACATTTTTTGTTCGCGCCAGCGGCGCACCTCATCGCGTCGGTTATTCTTATTATCAATATAATTTCCTTTATAATTATCTGCTTTCTTCAGCTTCGGATTTTTGGCGGCAAAAATATACGCATTCTGCCGAACAGCAGCTCGCGCTGTTCGGGTTTGTCGGCGTTCCAGTTGACGACAAACCGAAAAGCCGTTTGGTTGTAACTGAATCCGCGCGACATTCGATTGAAGACAAACTTACGAAATCCAAAATCCAAAATCCAAAATCCAAAATCGCGTTGGTTCATCCGACAGCCGCCTTTGATACAAAACAATGGGCGACGGAAAATTTTGCGCGTGTCGCGGAATTTTTGAGTGAAAAAGGTTTCAATCCAATTGCCGTTGCCGCCAAAAATGAGCGCGGAGTTTTGGAAAATCTTAAAAAACTTTCCAAAGTTCCTGTTTTAACTTTTGACGATTTAACTTTGCCCGAAATCACAGCTCTGGCTTCAAAGGCAAAAATATTTATTGGCAATGATTCGGGAATCGCGCACATTGCGGCGGCGGTGCATACGCCGAGCGTTGTTATTTTCGGCTCATCAAATATCAATCATTGGCGACCTTGGACGGACACACGACACGAAATCGTTTATGAAAAAATGCCGTGCCAGCCGTGCGCGGGTTATTTTTGTAAGGAGTTTAATGAACCAAAATGTATTTTGAGTATCAAAACCGGAAATGTTTTTGAAGCGATTGAAAAACTTGGAATTGCGGATTAATAAATCAGAAGGTCTTTGGTTGATTGAGCAAAAAACGAAATACAACATTTTGCAAGAAAAAATTTTGACTTTTCGGCGCGGGTTGTCAATGCTTAAAAATTTTTTGCAGTTTCCTACTTTTTGCATTTCTGAATTATTAATTTTTACGAAAAAGTCATACCGCCAAAACCTTCAATATCAGTCAACGATTGTTTCGACTCCAGGGCATTTTCCCACGCAAGAGATTTGAAAAACTAGTTGTCGGAGTAAGAAAAGTACGGACTATTTTAATTTTGACTGTAGCTTTTCCGGCTTTTCTTTCAAGCCAGTTCTTTAAAATATATTTGTCAATAGCGTCTTCTGCAATTACGACTCCGGTTCCGACTACAGGAGTTACAACTAAATCCACCCAAGCCATCGTGCTATGCCCGCGCTTTTCACGCAAACCTACATTGCCGAGATTGGCTTCACTAATCGGACCTAACTCAAACTGCGTACTCCAGACGGCTGACCATGCCATTGTTTTAAAGCGGCTTTCCCAGTATTTTTTTGATTTGCCAAATTCCTGCTTTTTTGCCGCATCGCTATTATTTATGAAAATTCTTCCCGTAACACCTCCTTGCAAAGGATGTGCAGTATAATTTGTAAAAGAACTGTCTCCATCTTTCCAACCACGAAGATTTTTTACAGATTGCGCCCAATCACGGAAGAATGGTCCGCCTAGTTCTCGCGTGGTTTTTGCCTGTGTCATTCTAAAGCCGTGCTGTATAGCAAGAAGAATTCCCGATTGAATTAAAGCAGGTTTCCAGTGGAACTTTTCTTTGTCTTCATTCTTAGAAAGATTTTCTCCGCTTAGGATATCTTCTATATCTGCTTCATCTGTGTCCTTTTCTCTAATACCACGCGGTTCGTTTTCGGCTTCGACGGGCGCAACACGCGCTTTCTCCGGTTCGTCTTCGGCGGCAATGGCGGCAGCGTTTTGTGCGGGTTCACTTTTTTTATCGGAAAGTTCCTTTATTTCCGTATTATTATGTGCGAGTAACCTTTTATAATCCTCGAATAGATTATGAACGGGAACAATGGATTTAGTTTCTTTTTCCTGCGACCAAACGCAACTACAGCTTAATAAAATTGCTAATGTAAATAACAGTATTCTCATCGAGGACAACCCGTGCGGATTTATTTGTCTTTTAATTTTCATTTTATACTTTTATAAATGTGATTTTTCTAAAGTTAATTAGAAAACGGCTTTCTATAAATAAGGCGTAATCAAGAGATTAGCATAAGAAAATATAACAGGCTGGATTTATTTCGGCAACAGACCTGTTTAGGACACTTGATTCTTAATTGATTTGACACTTTTTTGTTCAGCCGCTAGTATATATAGTTTCGGCTCTAATGCTAGAAGTCTATCTATATGTTCGAGTCTTTATCCGACAAGTTAAAGAAATCACTGAAAAACCTGCGCGGCGAAGGCAAACTTACGCCTGAGCATATTGATATTGCCTTGCGCGAAATTCGGATGGCTCTGCTTGAAGCTGATGTCAATTACAAGGTGGCGAAAGATTTTGTTGAAGCGGTTCGCGCAAAGGCGGAAGGACAGGAAGTTTGGCAAGACTTAAA
>JACCYR010000301.1 GCA_013696385.1 Acidobacteriota bacterium | reverse complement strand
TGGAAAGATATTGATTTTGAGCAAAAAGCCTTGAGCGTTCGCCGTGCAATCGTTTGGAAACGAAAAGGCGGCGGATTTACTTTTACAGAACCGAAAACAAAGAAAAGCCGTCGAAGCATACCTATTTCAAATTCCGTGATAAACGCTTTGAAAACTCACAGACGCAACCAACTTGAAGCTAAATTAAAACTTGGCGCGGCGTATGAAAACCTTGATTTAGTCTTTGCGTCCGAAGTCGGAACGCCGATACAACCCAAAAATTTACTTGACCGGCATTTCAGACCGTTACTTAAAAAAGCAGGATTGCCAAGCATTAGGCTTTACGATTTAAGACATACGACGGCAACCTTGCTTTTGTCTGCTGGTGAAAATCCTAAAGTTGTTTCAGAGCGTCTTGGACATGCAAGCATTGTTTTGACCTTAGACACTTACAGCCACGTCTTGCCAACGATGCAGGAAAGCGCAACAAACAAACTTGAAAAAATGATGTTTGGAACGTGATATTTTGAAGTTGGCACTCACTAGGCACTCAAAGCAAAAAAGGCAAGCGTTTAATGCTTGCCTTTCATCTCTCTAAATTATTGATTTTATTAAAGATATTGTGGAGCCGGTGAACGGATTTGAACCGCCGACCTGATGATTACAAATCAACTGCTCTACCAACTGAGCTACACCGGCATTTATTTATTAATTAATCTCAACCGCAAGCGAAAATACTATAAAATCATTTAATTTTGTGCAAGTCGGCAGAAAATTTAGAATAGTTTGTTTAACACAATTTTTCAGAAGTTTTACAAAAAAATTCGGAATACTTTTATTAATTTTAATCAGATCTGCGGTAATGGCTTTCGCCCTAAATCCGCAACCTCGCGCAATGCTTCCGAAATTCACACGAGCGACAGGATTAAATTTCAATAAAGATCGTGAAATAAAAAGAATTATTTATTGTTCACGACGCTTTTATCAAAGACGGATTCGGCAGCAGATTTTCGTCTTTTATTTTCGAGGATAAAGAATTTGAAATAGTCATACATTGACCAGATTGATGCAATCACCGCCGCCCACAGTGCGCCGCGCCCGACGAGATAACCGAAAACGCGCCAATCGTCCGTATTTGGCGAAAGACTAAAAAAATGAGAAAAAGCCGTTTGCACCTCAAGGACTTCCCAAAAACGAAACGAAGGAAGAATCCAGCCGAAATTTGAAACCGGCGGATTTCCCGTCGCGCCGGCAATTAAGAGCGCGACAATCGCCACGCATTGCGCCCACATCTTTATTTTTCCGATTTTTTGCGCCTGAATTATAATTCCTTCAGTTGCCGCAATTGAACGCAAACCCGTAACAATAAATTCTCTGCCCAAAATCACGACAACTGCCCAAGCCGGCGCGAGATGCTTTTCGACCAGAACGATCAGCGCGGCGGAAATAAGCAGTTTGTCGGCAATCGGGTCGAGCAGTTTGCCGAGATTGGAAACCTGATTGCGTCGGCGGGCAAGCTGTCCATCCAAAATGTCGGTCAGCGACGCGGCGAGAAAAATTGCAATCGCCAGCGCGTAACTGCTGATGCCGAACCAATTTTCGGCAAAAGGTGTTAGCAGAACGACCACCAACAGCGGGATGACGATGATTCTTGCCAGCGTTAAATAATTCGGTAAATTCACAAGCGTTTTATGATTGCCCTCTCGTTGTTAAGAAGTGTAGGTTTCAATTGTAGTGCGTGTCAAGAAAACTGAAGATTTGCGATAACTTAGATTTAAGATGATTTTGCAAAAGAACCGCGACTTTGAATTTTTTTTCAACCGCACACTTGTTTTATTTTTCATCGGCAACCCATTTTTCGCCTTTGGCATAAATTTCTTTTTTCCAAATCGGCACGGTGCGTTTTAATTCTCGAATCAGCCATTCGCACGCTTCAAAAGCGGATTGGCGGTGCGGTGCGCTAACGGAAATAACAACGCTTGTTTCGCCGATTTCCAATTTTCCCAGGCGGTGAACGATACCGACGTGCGCGATTTCAAATTGCTCGTGCGCTTTGACGGCTAATTTTTCCATTTCACTCAAAGCCATCGGCTGATATGCTTCGTAAATTAAATAAAGTGTCTGTTTTCCGCGCGTCCACTCGCGCACATAACCGTCAAGCGTAACAGTTGCGCCGCATTCCGGCAGAACAACGCGCCGCGCCACTTTGCCTGCGTCAATCGGTTCGGTTGTTAATTCAAAAAAATCTTTGGGATTTGCTGACATTTTAATTCTCAGCCTAACTAATTACATTTAAGCACTCCAACAAAAATAAGTTCAAGCGTTTTGAATTCCAACTAAAGGTTGGCCCTTGGTTGGCGAATGAGAGCCAACCTTTAGTTGGAACTAAACGCGCGCACCAATTTTTAATTGAATGTAGTTTTGTTGGAATGCTTATTAAACTAAACGGTTACGGCTTCACGATATTCGCCCCAAACCTTGCGTAATTTATTTGAAATTTCGCCGACGGTTGCATAATTTTCGACGCAATCAAGAATTTTCGGCAGCAAATTTTCGTCCGTTTTGGCGGCTTCTTCTAATTTGTTGAGCGAATTTTCGGCTTTCTCCGTGTCGCGTTTTTCGCGCAGGGCTTTTAATCTTTCAATTTGTCCGCGCTCAATCGCTTCGTCAACTTTCAAAATTGGGATGCTCGTCTCTTCTTCGATTTGAAAGCGATTGACGCCAACGACAATTTCCGTTTCCTGCTCGACGGCTTTTTGATACGCATAGGCGGCTTCCTGAATTTCGCGTTGCGGATAGCCGTTTTCAATCGCTTTGAGCATTCCGCCCATCGCGTCAATTTTTTTGATGTATCCGACGGCTTTTTCTTCAATTTTATTTGTTAATTCTTCAACCGCATAACTTCCCGCAAATGGGTCAACCGTGTCGGCAACGCCTGATTCATAAGCAATAAGTTGCTGCGTTCGCAGAGCGATTCGTGCCGCTTGTTCGGTTGGCAGCGACAAGGCTTCGTCCATCGAATTTGTGTGCAAACTTTGCGTTCCGCCGAGAACCGCTGCCAATGCCTGAATTGTTGTCCGCACAACATTTACTTCCGGCTGCTGCGCGGTCAAGGTTGAACCGGCAGTTTGCGTGTGAAAACGGAGCATCAAAGATTTAACGTCTTTTGCGCCGAACCTTTCCTTCATAATTTGCGCCCAGAGTCGGCGTGCGGCGCGAAATTTGGCTATTTCTTCCAAAAGATTGTTGTGAGAATTGAAAAAGAACGAAAGACGCGGCGCGAAATCGTCAACTTTCAAACCTGCGCTAATGGCGGCATCAACGTAAGCAATTGCATCCGCCAAAGTAAAAGCAACTTCTTGAACTGCGGTTGAACCGGCTTCGCGGATGTGATAACCGGAAATCGAAATCGTGTTCCAATTCGGGACTTCCGACGCGCAAAAAGCAAACGTATCGGTTATCAAACGAAGCGAAGGTTTCGGCGGATAAATGTAAGTTCCGCGGGCAATGTATTCTTTCAAAATATCGTTTTGAATCGTGCCGCTGACTTTATCAAACGAAACATTTTGCTTTCGCGCTACCGCTAAATAAAGACACAGAAGCGTCGAAGCGGTGGCGTTTATCGTCATCGAAGTTGAAACTTTGTCAAGCGGAATGCCGCCGAAAAGCGTCAGCATATCTTCCAAACTATCAATCGCCACGCCGACTTTGCCGACTTCGCCTGCTGCCAGCGCGTCGTCCGAATCCAAACCGATTTGCGTCGGCAAATCAAACGCAACTGATAAACCTGTTGTGCCGTGTGAAAGCAGATATTTGTAACGCGCATTTGATTCTTCGGCAGTCGCAAAACCGGCGTATTGGCGCATCGTCCAAAATCGTCCGCGATACATATTCGCCCGCACGCCGCGCGTGTAGGGAAATATGCCCGCATTGCCGATGTCGTTCTCATAATCAATATCTGTGTTTGCCGGAGTAAATTCTGTCGGCAGTTCGATGCCCGAAGAAGTTTGAAATGTTTCGCGTCTGTCTTTCATCATTATTCCAAATTCCAAATTTAGATTGTTAGTTAAAAATAACTTAAAATAATACAATTTGGAATTTGGAATTTGGAATTTTGACTAATCTTGCGTGGTCGCGTAGCATTTCAGAAGAGAAAAATGGAACTCAACCAAGATGCAAAAAAAGCCATCCGCAATCTCGGCGACGCAATCAACGCGGCGGTTGAAAAATCACTGCGCGTGAGCCAAGCGATCGAAACCTTGCGCGAGATTGGTTATGAGCCGAATCTAACGCTCAAACTGGAAATCGGTTTGCAGGAAATCGGCGGCGAGTTTGAAGATTTTCCCGAAGAAATCGAACTCGAATTGACCGACGAAGATTTACGCACATTGCGCCGAATGAAAATCCGCTTAGACAGTCAACAGTGAACAGTTATCAGTTATCAATTACCAGTCAACAAATTGATAACTGATAACTGATAACTGATAACTGGTAACTGCCTTGAATTACTTTAATTATTTTACCGAAATTGAAGAAACATTTATCCGCCGGCGCGGGCGCAATTTGCTGTTAAGTCCGCTCGATTGGGCTTTGATTGAAACTTGGCAGGAACGCGGCATCCCGCTTTATATTATTCTGCGCGGCATCGAACGGGTTTTCGACGGCATTGACAAACAGCCCGCCCGAAAACGAAGCGTAAAGAGTCTTTTTTACTGCCGCGAGGAAATCGAAGCGCAATATGCCGAATGGCTTGAATCGCAAGTCGGGAAAAATGGTAATACTCAAATTCCAGATTCCAGATTCCAGATTCCAGATTCTAAAACTCAAGTTTCAAGTTTATTCGACGACGAAGCGATTGCCATGCATTTGGAAAAAGTTTCCGCCGAACTCGAATTGGCAAAAGTAAAAGCTGAGGGTGATTTACACAAAACTTTGGAAAGAGTTTTGCATCGTTTGGCAGAACTCAAAGGAAATTTTCACGATGCCGAAACTCTGGAAGAATCGCTGGAAAAACTCGACGCTTTAATTGACGACAGCCTTTTGCAAACTTGTTCGACGGAAAATTTGAAAGACGAAATCGCAAAAGGACTTGCCTCGTATAAAAACAAAATGGATGCGGAAGTCTACCGGCGCACGTTTGATTTAATAATTCTCAAACGTCTGCGCGGACAAACGAAAATCCCGCGTCTGAGTTTGTTTTATTTGTAATTTGTGCTATCAAATATCTCATCAAGCAGAAGGAGAAAACAATGAATAAACTTAAAATCAAAAAACTCGGCGTTCTTTCAGTTGCGAAAATCTATGCGGTAATTATGTTGGTGATGAGTCTGATTATCAGCATTCCATATGGTCTTTTTATCGTCGGTATTTCATTAATGGGAGCAAGCGCGGGCGGCAGCAGCGGACTTGCTATCGGCGGCGGCGGCGCGATTGTCGGAATATTGATGATGTTCGGAATACCGATTCTTTACGGCGCAATTGGTTTTGTCGCTGGAGCAATTGGCGCATTGCTTTACAACCTTTTTGCCGGAATAGTCGGCGGTATCGAAATCGAGGTTGAAAACGTCTATTGAGCAAACGGTATAAAATCGGTGAAATTCTTGAAGTTTCCATCGAAAAAATTGTTCCCAACGGTTTTGGTTTGGCTTTTGCGGAAAATCTAACCGTCTTTGTCGCGCTTGCCGCCAAGGGCGACACGCTTCGCGCTCGGATTCATCAATTAAAGGGAAAAACTGCTTTTGCCGAGATTGTTGAAATTACAAAACCGTCGGCGCAAAGAGTTGAGCCGGAGTGTGTTTATTTCGGGCGTTGCGGCGGCTGCGATTTTCAACAGATGGATTACGAAGTGCAGCTCGAAGCGAAAATTGCCATTGTTCGAGATTGTTTGTCGCGCATCGGAAAAATAAATTATGAAAAGGAAATTCAGATAATTGCCAGCCCGAAACCTTACGAATATCGCGCCCGCGCCGCTTGGCACATTGACACGCGAGGAAAAAAAATCGGTTATTTTCAGAGAAATTCGCACCAAGTTATTGATGTCGAAACTTGCCCGATTCTCACGCCCGAATTGCAAAAAACTTTAACAGATTTACGCCGGGAAATTGTTTGGGAAAGTTTTTGGGGCGAAATCGTCGAAATCGAAGCGGCAAACAGCGGCGAGAATGTTTCGATTTACTCAAATGAAATGATTGAACCGACCAAAGAAATCTACTTTCAGGCAAACGGCAATCGTTATTTTTACAACGCGAACAGTTTTTTTCAAGGCAATCCGTTTTTAATCGAATCTTTGATTGAAAACGCAACGAAAAATGCGAAAGGCGAAACCGCGCTTGATTTATATTGCGGTGTCGGGCTTTTTACGCTGCCATTGGCAGAAAATTTTACGAAAGTCATCGGCGTTGAAGGAAACGAAAAAGCGGTTGAGTTGGCGCGAAAAAGTATCGAACACGCAAGATGCGAACACGCTGATATTTTCACAGAAAATGTCAGCGATTGGCTCACGGAAAACGCGCAGGATTTACAGGGAATTGATTTCGTATTGCTCGACCCGCCGCGCGTCGGAACTGAAAAGAAAATAATCGAAAATCTTTTGAAAATCAAGCCTTTGCAAATTTCCTATGTTTCGTGCGAACCTTCAACTTTAGCGCGTGATTTGCGAATTTTATCGGAAAACTATGCGATAGAATCAATCACCGCGCTTGATTTATTTCCGCAAACGCATCATGTCGAAACGGTCGCCCGATTACAGCGCATCTAAACTGTAATTGTGCTGATAAATTTAATTGTCATCGCGTTTCTTCTTAGCGTGCTTTGCGCCTTTGCGGGAAACGTTTTTTAACGCAAAGGC
>JACCYR010000298.1 GCA_013696385.1 Acidobacteriota bacterium | reverse complement strand
CGGTTCGGCATTGAGCGAAAAAGTCCAGAAGGATTTACACGGCTTAGGTTTTACAATTCTGGAAGGCTACGGTTTAACCGAATCTTCACCCGTTCTGACCGTTGCGCGTCCGGGCAATAAATTGCTGCGCGGAAGTGTCGGCAAACCTCTGCCGGGCGTGGAAGTGAAAATCAACGAACCGGACGAAAATGGCGTTGGCGAAGTTTTCGCTCGCGGGCAAAACGTGATGCTCGGTTATTTTAATAACGAAGAAGCAACCTCGGAAGTTTTGCACGACCGTTGGTTGAAAACGGGCGACCTTGGAAAAATTGACGATGACGGAAATTTGTTTATCGTCGGACGCTCGAAAGATGTCATTATTGACTCGAACGGTAAAAATATTTATCCCGATGAAATTGAAGATTTATACGGAAATTCGCCGTTAATCAAAGAGTTGAGCGTTGTCGGATTGGCGGACGCTGATGGCGGCGAAAAAATTTCCGCGCTCGCTGTCCCGAATTATGAACACGACATTGCACTTGCTCGCGGCGAAGTCAATAAAAAAGTCGAAGAACATTTTCGGGAAGTTTCTGCATCAATCCCTTTTTTCAAACGAGTAAAAATTCTGCATCTCACGCCCTTTGAACTCCCACGCACGGCAACGCGCAAAGTCAAGCGTCCGGAAGTTGTCGAGTTGCTTCAGGTGTTGGAAGAAAAAGCGAAAAACAAAACGAAAGCCGTTGTCGAAACGAAAAGCGACGACACGGCTGTGTGGATTCGCAGAGTTGTCGCATCAGTTTCAAACCGCACTTTGTCGTCCATTGCAATGGATGAAAAACTTGCCGATTTAGGCTTTGATTCTCTGATGTTTGTTGAACTGCAAGCGGCAATTGAAGACGCGGGCGGACGAATTCTCTCGCCTGGCACTCTAAACGAGGTGCAAACCGTCCGCGAACTTCTAACGGCGGTTCAGCGCGTTGATAAACAAAAGAAAATAGAAGAGCCGAAAATTGAAGAAAAGAAAGATGACGAGATTTTTGTGCCTTCGATTATCCGCCGGGTCGGTAATCGAGTGATTGATTTTGCACAGGAAAGGCTTTACGACAGCGTTTTGAACACAAAAATCGAAGGTGAATCAAACGTGCCGCCGCACACGAATTTTATCGTCGCCTCAAATCATGCTTCGCATCTCGATATGGGCTTAGTCAAAAAGGCTCTCGGCAAAGATGTCGCCGAACAAACTGTCGCGGTGGCGGCGGCTGATTACTGGTTCGATACGAAATACAAACGCGCTTATATGAATAACTTCACAACCTTGATTCCGATTGAGCGGACGGGAAGTTTGCGCCAATCTCTGCGCCATGTTACGCAAATTTTGAATGAAGGCTACAACACTCTGATTTTTCCCGAAGGCGGACGGCAAATTTCAGGCGAAATCGCCGAATTTAAACCGATTATCGGTTATCTTGCGCTAAACGATAAGGTGGGAATTTTGCCGATTTATCTGTGGGGAACTTACGAAGCATTTCCGAAAGGCATGACAATTCCGAAAACTGCCAGCCTCGGCGCAAACATTGGCGCAAAGGTCGGCAGGTTTTTGGAATATGACGAACTTTTTGAGATGACAAAAGGCGTGCCGAATACAGAAGCCTATCGCTTGATTGCCGCCCGCGTCCAATATGAGATTGAAAATATGCGCGATGGCGGTCGGCGCGATAAATTCGATGTTGCGGCGTTGCGAAAAAAATGGCGAGCTGAAAGAAGAAAGACACGCAAACAAGAGCCGATTATTGACGAATGAGGAAAATAATTATTATTTCAATGACAGAATTTACAGAGTTTTAATTGATGTTAAAATACTAATTGAGAATCAAGAATAAATCTTTTCTTTGTGCCTCTTGCGCGAAAACTTCGCGTTCTTTGCGTTTAATCTTTTTTTATCGCAAAGAGCGCGAAGGAGATTCTTTTAATCTTGGTTTGTGAATTTAAAAAATAAAACAAGGAGTAGAAAAATGAAATTTACAAGAAAAGCAGATGCCGAATGGAACGGAAGTATTTTGGAAGGCAGCGGCAAAGTTAAACTCGGAAGCGGCGCGTTTGAAGGCGCGTATTCTTTCCAATCGCGTTTCAGCGATGATAAGCAACAAAAGGCGACCAATCCGGAAGAATTAATTGCCGCCGCGCACGCCGGCTGTTATACAATGGCTTTGAGCGGAAATCTCGGCAAAGCCGGTTACGAGCCAAAAAATATTCACACAACCGCCAAAGTAAAAATTGAAAAGCAGGGCGATGGATTTGTCATTCCGAACATAGATTTGGAAACAAAGGCGAATGTGAAAGGTATTTCAGATGAAGAATTTCAAAAAATTGCCGAGGAAACAAAGAAAACTTGTCCCGTGTCGCAAGTTTTGAGCGGCGCGGAAATTAGTTTGAAAGCAGAGTTGGCAAAAAGCAATACTGTTGCAGAATAAAATACAAAAGCGAGTAAAAAGGCGGTCAAAAGCCGCCTTAAAATCATTAAAGTTTTACTTATCAACACCGCGTCCGGTTTTTTCCTGCAATTCTTCGATGCGTTTGGAAGCCTCAGCTTTGGTTAGGTTTTCGTCAAAATCTTCTTTGGCTTCTTCGCTCAAAGTCTGCAAATATGAACGCTGTGCGCCGGTCATTCTTTCGTCGCCGGTTGTCCAGTTGTCGGGGTCCTTAATAGTGTTGCTTTCATCAGCTTGTTGTTGTGTTTGCTTGTCAGTCATAAAAATTTTCTCCTCGTGTATGATTTTGTTTCAGTGATTAAACATCAAGCTATGTGTTGCACAAACTATGCCAAACAAACGTTATGAAAGAAGGTAGAGAGTAAGTTGGCAAATGATATAAATGCAAGTTAATATAAAACAAAAGGTTGTGGAATTTAATAATTAACTTCCCGCCTGGCTATAATTAAATTTTAAGGAGTAAGAAAATGGGAAATTTTACAAAAGAAGCAACGGACACAAACTTTGAAGCGGATATTCTGGGTTCGGATAAACCGGTTCTGGTTGATTTTTGGGCGGAATGGTGCGGACCGTGCCGAATGATTGCGCCGTCGGTTGAAGCCGTTGCGGAAGATTACGAAGGCAAAGCCGGAGTTTATAAAATGAACGTGGACGAAAATATAAACGTGCCGCAACGCTTCGGCATTCGCGGCATTCCGACGCTGATTGTCTTTAAAGGCGGGCAGGAACAAGAGCGCATCGTCGGCGCGGTTTCGCGTGAAAAACTTGCCGAAACAATTGATAAATACGTTTAATTTTGTTTTTTATCAGCCACGAAAACGTAAAAGAACACGGAATTAAGTAAAAAAATTCGTATTCTTTTGTGAAATTTCGTGGCTGAATTTTTTTAAGTTATGAAAGCAATAATTGTCAAAGAGTTTGGTGAGCCTGAGGTAATGAAGCTCGAAGAAGTTTCCATACCGACGGTTGATAAAAACCAAGTTTTAGTGCGCGTCAAAGCCGCTGGCATAAATCCGGTGGACGCATACATTCGCGGCGGACAACATGCAATAAAACCCAAATTGCCTTTTACGCCCGGAAAAGACGCATCGGGAATTGTCGAAAAAGTTGGCAAAACGGTCGAAAAAATAAAAGTCGGCGACAGAGTCTATACAGCCAGTTCGATTTCAGGGACTTATGCCGAGTTTGCTCTTTGCGATGAAAATCAAGTTCACCAATTGCCCGACAATATTTCTTTTGAACAAGGCGCGGGCGTTTTTGTTCCCTTTGCAACTGCTTACCGCGCCTTGTTCCAAAAAGCAAATGCCCAACAGAGCGAAACAGTTTTGGTTCACGGCGCATCGGGCGGAGTTGGCACGGCAGCGATTCAATGGGCAAAAAACGCCGACTTGAAAGTTATCGGAACAGCGAGTTCGGACAAAGGAAAAAAACTCGTCAAAGAACAAGGCGCGGATTTTGTGTTTGACCATTCGGGCGCGGAATATCTCGAAGAAATTAAGCAAATCACCGATGGCAAAGGCGTGAACATTATCTTGGAAATGCTTGCCAACGAAAATCTGACAAAGGATTTCGAGGTTTTAGCGATGTTCGGGCGCATCTGCATTATCGGCAATCGCGGCGCAATCGAATTTAACCCGCGCCTTGCAATGGGCAAAGACGCGAGCGTTTGCGGAATGTCGCTTTTTAATGCTTCGCCCGAAGATTTTCAAGAAATCTACGATGCAATCTATAAAGGTTTATCGAAAGGTTATTTAAATCCAATCGTCGGCAAAACATTCCCGCTTGCGGAAGTCGCCAAAGCGCATCACGAAGTTATGGAAACTAAAGGGTTTGGCAAAATTATTTTGGAAGTTTAATTTTTATTCTCCAAACAATCCTACTGGTTTTGATAACTACTGCAATAAATCCGCATATTTTAAAACGGCACGCAGATTGCACATTCAAAACCAAAATAATTGAATGTATTATTTTCATTCTTTTTATTTGAAATTAATAAAACAAGGGAGGATTTATGAACGCAATAGAATTATTAAAAAATGACCACGACAAAGTTGAAGAACTTTTTGAGAAGGTAAAAGCGACTGAAGAGGAAACGGCGCACCGCCAACTTTTCGTTAAAATAAAAGAAGAACTCGAAACACACACGCACATCGAAGAAACCATATTTTACCCGGCAATTAAAGAAAACGAAGAACTGACAGATATGGTTCTCGAAGCTCTCGAAGAACACCAACAGGCGAAAACTCTACTTGAAGACCTTTCGGATACAACCGACGGCAAGCAGTTTGATGCCAAACTTAAGGTGCTGATGGAGGATGTTGAACATCACGTCGAAGAAGAGGAAGATGAAATGTTTCCCGAAGTCGAATCTACGCTTGACAGTTCCGAACTTGAAGAACTTGGCAGACAGATGGAAGCTGAAAAACAGGATTTCAAAAAATCATACATGACACAAACCGGTTAACCGCTAAGAGTTTTAATCATTGACAATAAAACATGGAGCCTTGCTTAAAAGCCGGGTTTCGCGCTTTTTTGGAATGAAGCTATATTCTTGCATTGGAAATTAACTTCAACTTTCGTTTTTTTTTAACTAATATATTTCGCTGAGAAAAAATATATTTATAGGCACAGTGATTGCTCAAAAAAACCGATGTATGAAAATTATTCTCTTGTAATTTAAGAAGTGAGTTATTAAAAACTATCAATCTTTGGAGGAATTATGAACGCAATCGAGTTATTAAAAGAAGACCATAATAAAGTTTCACGGCTTTTTCAAAAGGTGAAAGCAACTGAAGAAAGCAAACATAAAAAACTTTTCGAGAAAATTAAGGAAGAACTCGATGTGCATACACACATCGAAGAAACCATTTTTTATCCGAAACTAAAGGAACACAAAGAACTCGAAGACATTACGCTTGAAGGTATTGAAGAACATCATCAGGCAAAAATATTTCTGCGCGAGTTATTTAATTTATCGGACGACAGCGAAAAATTTGAACCAAAACTAAAAGTTTTGATGGAAGACATTACACATCACGTTCAAGAAGAAGAAGGCGAAATGTTTCCGAAGGTCAAGAAAGTATTTGACGAAGCGACTTTACACGAGCTAGGCAAGCAAATGGAAAAAGAAAAACAAAGTTTCAAAAAATCGCAAACAGCAAATGCGGGTAAGTAATCTCTAAAAATTATTCGTGTTTCTGTTTCATGAGCCACAGATTATTTTAATATAATCTGCGGCTTACGTTTATTAGACAATTACTTTTAAGAAAATTGTTTTAACTTTCTTAATTTTGTTTCGCTTATTGGTCAGACATAAGACCTGCTCTTAATTGCTGACTAACGCCCGCATTTTTCGTGCTGAATTCATCCAATACATCAAAGACCTGAAGCGCGTATTTCACATTGCCGAATGGCGCGGAAACCTGCACGCCGTTTATCAAATCGCGCACTTCGGTTAAAGATTCACGCGCAATCTGCAAACCTTCTTCGCGGGCGTGTTCTTTGCTTATGTCGGAAGCCTTTCGCATTCGTTCCAAAATGTCTTGGGTTACGCGCACGCCCGGAACTTCGTTGTGCATAAATTCAGCGTTGCGGATGGAAACAAGCGGGAAAATTCCCGCGACAATCGGGATTTTGACGTGCGCGATTTTTTCCATAAATTCGCGCAACTGCTTCGTATCATAAACAGGCTGTGTGATAGCGTATTCCGCGCCCGCTTCTACTTTCCACTCAAAACGGCGGATTTCTTCTTCCAAATTCATCGCGCCCGGATTGACACCGACACCGATGGAAAACGCCGTCGGTCTTCCGATTGAATTGTTGCCCAAATCGAGTCCGTGATTGAGTTTATTGACCATATTCGTCAAACCGATGGAATCAATATCGAAAACGGCGGTTGCGTCCGGGTAAGGTCCCATTTTCGGTGGGTCGCCCGTGATAATCAAAAGATTGTGCAAATCCAATGCCGCCGCGCCGAGTAAATCCGACATCATTCCCAAAAGATTTCTATCGCGGCAACAGTAATGCAAAACGGCTTCGATGCCTAAGTTTTGTTCGACAAGAATCGCCGTCGCCTGTGCGCTCATTCGCGTTTGCGCCCTTGGTCCGTCGGGAATATTTACCGCGTCAACGCCTGCGGCTTTTAAACTACTGATTGCCTCTAAAGTCTTCGCCGCGTCGCAGCCTTTCGGAGGCAGAACTTCAACCGATGTTACGAACTCGCCACGCGCGATTTTCCGCGACCAATTTGACCTTTCTTCGGCGGGAACAACCTGCACGTCGGTCGGCGCAACGTCTTTGACTTGCGCTGGTTGCATTGGTTTGACAGCGACTCTCGTTTGGCGCGGACTGATGGCGCGAACTGCGTCTGAAATTAATTTGATGTGTTTCGGCGTTGTCCCGCAACAACCACCGATAAAATTTGCGCCCGCTTTGATAAAACGCTTGGCAAATTTCGACATATATTCCGGTGAACACATATAAAATTGTCGACCTTGCACATCGCGTGGAAGTCCAGCGTTTGGCTGTGCCGCAAGTTTTTTTGTCGAAACGCCGCGCATTTGTTCGAGCGCGGTCAAAATGTGCGTCGGACCGACACCGCAATTTACGCCGATAATATCCGCGCCCCAAGTTTCCAGCCGCTGCGTGAAAATTTCAGGCGTTGCGCCGAAAATAGTTTTGCCGTCGGTTTGAATCGTCATTTGCGCGACGATCGGAAGGTCGCAAAGCTCTTTAACGGCTTTAATTGCCTGCTGAATCTCCGACAAATCCGAAAAAGTTTCGAGACAAAATAAATCAACGCCGCCGTCTAAAAGCGCGGAAACCTGTTCGGCAAACATTTCTTTAGCTTCGTCAAATGAAGTCGGACCGTAAGGCTCGATTCTTAAATCAAGCGGTCCAATCGCACCGGCGACAAAAACGTCTTGACCGGCGGCTTGACACGCCAGTTTTGCGCCTGCCAGATTGATTTCCCGCAATTGATTTTCAAGACCGTATTGCTGAAGTTTGTAGCGTGTTGCGCCGAAAGTATTGGTTTCGATAATATCTGCGCCGGCGCGAATGTATTCGTCGTGAACCTCGCGCACAAGATCGGGCGAAACGAGATTTAATTCGTCATAAGAGCGATTTATGTAGATACCTTTGTCATAAAATCGTGTGCCGACCGCGCCGTCGAAAACATAAATACTGTCAGAATCTAAAAGTTCGCTAAAGTTTTTCATAAAAGAGCATTTGTTCGCAGCTCACGTTTCGTCGGAAGACAGGATACAACGAATATCAACGAGCTGCGAACAAAACTAAAAAATTCTCGGCTGCCAAACAGCACGAGAATTTCTTAAAATCTTTGGTTGCTGTTTAGCGGATTATTTAACGTGGTCGCAAGTTGCTGTAACTCACCACGAGTTGTAAAAATATATAATGCGACTTTAACGTCAATCTGTCAAGACAACAGACATTTAGGTAGTATCCTAATCCTGTGTTGCTGAGAAACAATAGTTCCAGCAACGCATTTCGTTTATGAATGTATTATCAAAATTGCGGTGGAGGCGCACAACATAATGTAAAATATATAAATACACCAACACCTAACAAAATTAACATTAATATATTAATCACTAATCCAATCCAAACCCGTTTATTTATAAACGCAGCTATTCCGGAAGCAATACCGATTGACAGTGAAAGAGCAAAAGCGAAGAATATTATTCCGCCTAATATATGACTAGAATTTTCCGATAAAACACCTAAAACAAGTAATAATATATTACTCAAACCCGCAATCAGAGATATTTTTCCCAAGAGAACTGATTTCGATTGTTTTTCTGTTATGTTATTCAATGCCACAATCACTCTTTTTATTTTAGACGTACCAGAATCTGATTTTTTAAAACAACTATTATATTTTTATTTCTTTCTAGCAACACACAATTAGGACGCTACCGACATTTAATTTGATTGCATATTTTTGGCATTCAATTCACCAAAAAAAGCATAATCAGCTTTTTTGCCGGTAATCTCAAGCCGCCAATGCGTAAAATCTTCGGCTTGCGTGCAGACATTTCCTCTGCCTTGCAAAACTAAAAAGTATTCGGCGGCGGGCGCAATACCTTTTTGAAAAATTCCCGTTCCGCTTTGCACTTTGTATTTAAAACGCCACTCTTTATAAAGCAGAGGTCCGCCTCCGCCGCCTTCTTTGCCGTCGTGAATGTCCGCCAGATACGCGACCATCGAAACAGGTTTTATCAAGTTTAGCGTTCCGGTTTTGCCTTTGTCGGCTTTGAAATTAAATTTCCAGATATTATTTTGTAACGAACCGTTGAGCGAATAATTTTCGCTAATTGAACTAACGCCTTTGATACTGTCTTCACCTGCCGCATTGATAAATAAATTGGCATTGGCAAACTGAATTTTTTTTAGTTCGCCAAGTTCAAGATTTTCGGGCTTCTTGACATTAATTGAATAATATCCGGCATCGGCACAGCACGCACAGGCAAAAGCATCGGGCGGAAATAAAAAGAAAAACGCGACTGAAGCGATAAATAATATTGAATAAAATTTCATAAGTTGTTTTCCTGATTTTAGAAGAGTTTGTAATTTATGAGAGAAAATGTCAATTATTTCTGACATTTCGGGCAAAAATAGCTTGAGCGTCCGCCTTGTTTTAATCGCACAATCGCGGTTTCGCAATTAACGCACGGCTCGTTTTCTTTGTTATAAACGCGCCAACCAATCGAATAACCGCCGCCGTAATAACTGCCGTCAATACTTTCGGGATTGATGTTCAAGGTCAAGCCGTGCGCGATTGATTCTCGCAAAACTTCGCGGATTTTTTCAAACAAAACATTAGCTTTTCGCGCAGAAAGCTGCGCGGCTGGAATTTGTGGATTAACTCGTGCGAGAAACATTGCCTCCGAAGCGTAGATATTTCCTAAACCGCAGACCTTTGTCTGGTCGAGCAGAAATTCTTTCAAACTCCGCTTTGAAGTTTTCAAAACTTGACGAAAATACTTTGATGTAAAATCTGCGGAAAAAGGTTCAGGGGCGAGTTTTTTGATTTCTTTGGCTTTGTTCAAATCGGCGGTTTCGACAATTTTCATAAACCCGAAATGGCGTTGGTCTTGAAACACAAGCCGCGCTTCGTCTTCAAAATAAAAAATCGCGTGAGTAAATTTCGGCAACTCGCGTTCAATCGGCAACAGCATAAAACGCCCGCTCATTCGCAAATGCGCGATTAAAGTTTGGTTGTTGTCCAAGTCAAAAAGGATATGTTTGCCGCGCCGGTAAACAGAATTTATCGCTGCGTTTTCTAACTTTTTGGCAAAATCTTCGGGCGGATTTTCCGGCGCAAGCCGTTCTCGCAGAAGTTCCGCAATCAAAATTCTGCGACCTTTGACAA
>JACCYR010000303.1 GCA_013696385.1 Acidobacteriota bacterium | reverse complement strand
GTGTTCGCACCGCGCACCGGATTGTGCGGAACACGGGCGGGAAGCAGAAAAATCTCGCCCTCGCGCACGGGAACGTCAACCGCTTTGCCGTCTTCCTGAATTTTCACGACAATATCGCCTTCGAGTTGATAGAAAAATTCCTCACCTTCGTCAAAGTGATAATCCTTGCGCGAATTCGGTCCGCCGACGACCATTACGATAAAATCTTCCGCGTCGTAAGCGCACTGGTTTCCGACCGGCGGCTTGAGAAGATGACGATGCTCGTCAATCCATTGCTTGAAATTAAAAGGTCTTTTAATAGGCATATATTTTAATTACGAATTACGCGCTTTCAAATTACGAATTACCAATTGCGAAAAGGAATGTAAGTTTCCACACAACCCGTAATTCGTAATTTGAAAGCGCGTAATTTCCAATATCAAACTCAATTGCTAAGCACAATTATTTTGTTGACCGTTCGCCAGTTTCGCGCCGTCGCGGATATTTTTAATTTTTTGTCAACAAACCCTTTGCCCAGCAAACTGTCCAAAACGCTTATCCGCAAAAGACAGAATATCGCACAATTCTGCACGGCAAATATTTCGTTTTCACTATTATGCGAGAGCAAAAACGCCTTTTTTTCTTCGGACAATTCTTCATTCAAAAACAAAACGTGCAGATCTTTGTCGTTATCAAACATTCCCGCAAACGGATTATTTTCGATTAACCGTTCGATTTCCGCAGTTGTTTGCACCATCACTTTTATTTTCAGCGAAAATGCGGATTCAATCGCTTGTTCAATTTTCGCGGAAAGCGCATTGTTATCAATTTCGGCAGTTTCAAAAATCACGTTGCCGCTGTTGATATAGGTTTTGACGTTTTCAAACCCAAGCGAATAAAACATTTCGCGCAAGGCTTCCATTTTTATTTTATTGTGTCCGCCGACATTAATGCCGCGCAGAAAAGCTGCATATTTCATTTTGTTTGTCATCTTTTGATAATTAATCGCGGAATAAATTTCCTTTACGAAAGCGACTGCATATCAATCACAAAGCGATAACGCACGTCGCTTTTGATGGTTCGCTCGTATGCTTGTTCGAGTTGCTGAATCGGAATGACTTCAACATCGGACGTGATATTACGTTCCGCACAATAGTCGAGCATTTCCTGTGTTTCCTGAATTCCGCCAATCATCGAACCGGCGAGCGTTCGGTTATTGACCAGAAGCGGAAAGGCGGAAACTTCGGCAGGCTTTTCCGGCACGCCGACTAAAACCATCGCTCCGTTTCGGCGAAGCAAATTAAGATACATATTAAGGTCGTGCGCGGCGGAAACCGTGTCGAGAATAAAATCGAACTTTCCCGCAAGCGACTTCATATTTTCCGGTTCTTTCGTTACGACGAAATTATGCGCTCCGAGTTTTTGCGCGTCCTGTTCTTTCGAGGGCGACGTGCTGAAAACCGTTACGTCCGCGCCCATCGAAGCGGCGAGTTTAACGCCCATATGTCCAAGCCCGCCTAAACCGACAATGCCGACCTTTTGACCCTTTTCGACATTAAAACGCTTGAGCGGCGAATAAGTTGTAATTCCGGCACAAAGGAGCGGAGCGACGGCGGCGAGGTTTTGTCCTTCGGAAATTTTTAGCGCGTAATTTTCGTCAGCCACAATGTTTGACGAATAGCCACCAAAAGTCGGAGTTTTCTCGTCCATTTCTGTTCCGTTATAAGTTAATGCCAGATGTTTTTGACAAAATTGCTCGAAACCGTCGGTGCAGTTTTCACAACTTCGGCACGAATCTACAAAACAGCCGACTCCGGCGATGTCGCCCGTCTTAAATTTTGAAACTTCCGTCCCGGTTTGCGCGACACGCCCGACAATTTCGTGTCCCGGTATCATCGGGTAAATTGAGTTGTGCCACTCATTTCTTGCCTGATGAATATCGGAATGGCAAATGCCACAATATAGAATCTCAATCAGAACGTCGCTTGCGCCCAATTCGCGTCGCTCAAAACTAAACGGCTCAAATTTCGATTCAGGTCCTTGAACTGCATATCCTTTTGTTGGTTTCATCTAATTCTCCTTCATCTTATTGTTGTTTTAAGAATTAATTTGACACGCGGATAAAAATTAATCAATTGTCGCAATGACTTTCAGTTCAATCGCAATCGGTGTCGGAAGTTTGTTAATCTCAACTGTCGTCCGGCACGGCAGATTGTCCGCAAAATACTCGGCATAGATTTTATTATAAATCTCGAAATCGTCCTTCATATTCGTCAGAAAAACCGTTACGTCAATGATTTTATCCCATGATGAACCTGAATCTTCCAAAATATAACGCACATTCTGGAAAACCGAACGGCATTGCGCTTTGATGTCATAAGAAACAATATTGTTATTTTCATCAAGTTCAACGCCGGGAATTTTCTTCGTGCCTTTTTCTCTTGGACCAACACCGGACAAAAACAAAAGATTCCCGACGCGCCGTGCATGCGGATACAAACCGACAGGTTCGGGAGCTTTTGAAGAATTGATAATTTTTTCGTTCACAGCGTTAAAGTTAATTTCTTTCTTGAATAATTCGCAAAAATTCAACGGGCGCGATGACTTTCAAAAAACGAAATCTCTGCCGAAACTCTTTGCTCTCGGCATCAATCCCCGTCATCAAATCAAGCAAATTATTATCACGGCTAACTATGTAATGCGCTTTGGCTTCAACCGCCAGATTGATATATTTTTCGTCTTTCGGGTCGCGCGGATACTGAAAATGTTTCGGAATTTTATTCAGCAACGCGGCTTTGCTTAAAACGCGGTTAAGAAATGTTTCGACATATTCAACCATCAAATGCGGATATTTGATTAAGACTTTCGGGCGCGGAGAACGTCGCGGATTTCCGATAAAATCTCATTGCCGACGAAAAGCAAAACACTGCCGCGCTCGATTTGCCTGAAAAGTTCCGCCGCCGGACCTTTTCGCTGATTGCCGCTTGCAGATAAATCATACAATCGAAAACGGCTGGCAAATTTTCGTTTCGCGTCATTTCTGATTTTGCTTTTCCTGCCAAACTTCTTCGCGGACTTCCTCGAAAAACTCTAAAATTTCATCTTCGCTCATTCCGCTTTCCCAAAAACCTTTTCGCACGGGAGCGAGAATTTCATCAAAAGATTTTTCAGAATTTTTCTCTATTTGTTCGCGTCTGTCTGACGCTTCCTTAATCAGCGTTTTGACGTAATCTTCAACTTTCACGCCGTTGTTCGACGCTTGAGTTTTGATTTTAGTTTCGACTTCCGA
>JACCYR010000290.1 GCA_013696385.1 Acidobacteriota bacterium | reverse complement strand
CCGCCGTGAATATCGGAAATCGTTACGATTTTCAATCCGTCGAATTCAGAATTCCAATTCTTAATTTTCAGTTCGGTTTTATTAACAACCAGCCGAAAAGGTTCAACGTAGTAAGCGTAAGCCAGACATGCCAAACTTATTGCTGTCAAAACCACAAAACTTGGAAAATTTTTCGGCAAATTCATCGTTACTTATCGCTCGGAAAATAAATTTAAGACTGCAATTTCAGGCGGAACGCGAAAGCGTATCTGCGGTCCGGTGCAGCCGACTCCGGTCGTAACAAAAACGTGCTTTGAATCAACTTCGACAAAACCTTCCATAAAACGCGGGTCGTTGACAAAAGCAATCGCCCCGTAAAGTGGAAATTTGAATTGTCCGCCGTGTGTGTGTCCGGCAAGCATTAAACTCATTTCATCGGGTGCTTTGAGCAGCGAATCCGGGTTGTGCGTGATGGCGATGACGTTTTGTTTATTTTCTATTTGCCGGAAAGGTTCAAGCGGCACGCGCCGTTTTTTCCAGTAATCTTCGATGCCCCAAAGATTAACTGTTTCATCGCCGACCTTTATTTGCAAAACTTTGTTTTCTAAAACCTTAATGCCCGTGCCTTCCAATTCTTCGGTAATTTTTGCTTCGTCATAATACCAATCGTGATTGCCGATTACTGCAAACACGCCGTATTTCGCTTGAAAACCTTTTAAATTTGCCGCGACTATTTCGCTCGGCATTTTCAACGCGCCTTCAGCAATGCCGGTTTGCGACACATAATCGCCGAGTAAAACTATCAAATCGGGATTTTGCGCGTTGGCGAGTTCGACCAGCTTTTTAATTTTGTCCTCATCAACGTAATGCGAACCGCCGTGAATGTCGCTGATGGCAACAACTTTGAAACCATTTAAGTTTTTGCTCCAATTCGGGATTTTCAAGGTTTTTTCACGGATGACTAAACGGCGCGGCTCAATAAAATATGAATAAATCCAGACTAATAAAAGAATTGATAAAATAATCGCAAATGTAATTAAAATTCTTTTGAGCAATGTTTTCATTTTAACTTTTCTCTTCTTTGCGTCACTTGCGGGAAAATTATTTTTCCGGGAAATACTCGCGCCAACGCTTATCAACCAGTTTTGCAACATCTTCACGCACTTCAACTTCCGCCGGATACCACGGTTTTATCCGTGCATCAATAACAATCGGCGCAGTATAAATTATGTGATTGTTGACAACTTTTATTTCTTTGGCGTAAATATCTGTCGAAGGATTAAAGCGCGTCCACGTCGCCCACAGAAATTTTTCTGCCGATTTTGCAAACTCAATTGAATCGTGCAGAACAACAATTTGCCAATTATCAAATTCACCTGATTCCGCTATTCTCTGACCAGCTTCGTTATCAGACGCATAATCACTTCCTTCGACGACTAGACAGCCACCGCAGAAAACTTCGGCGCGTTTTATATAATTCGGTAGTTCGCTGTTAAATTTACGTTTTAAATCTCTTTTTGCTTCGCCAACGCCGACAAGCATCGCTTTTGAGCCGTGATTTATTTTTCCCGATGCATAATCCAAAGTGTCAAAAGAAGTTCTATCAAAAATAAAGAAATCGCTTTCCCAATTTACTCTTTCGAGAATATATTCAAAAAGCGATTTGAAATCGCGCAAATTCTGCGGTTTATCGGTCAAAAGCAAAAATTTTGTTAAGGATAATTGACCTTCGCCAAGGATGCGAAAGCCTGCGCCGAGTGCTTCGCGCGCATATCGTTCTTTAACGACAGCTGCCGCCAGCGAGTGAAAACCGGTTTCGCCATAACTCCACAAATCAAGGACTGCGGGCATTACAAGTGGAAACAAAGGCGAAAGCAATTCCTGCAAATAATCGCCGATAAAAAAATCTTCCTGACGCGGTTTGCCGACGACGGTTGCCGGATAAATTGCGTCTTTGCGATGAAAAACGGCTTCGGCTTGAAAAATCGGATAATCGTGTTTGAGTGAATAATAACCGTAATGGTCGCCAAAAGGTCCTTCGGGTCTGCGTTTGTGCGGCGCAACTCGCCCACAAATCGCAAATTCGGCTTCGGATATTAAACGATGATGATTGGGCAGTGGATTTTTGACGGTTTCGATTTTTCCACCGGCTAAAACCGAAGCCAAAACGAGTTCGGGAACATCTTCGGGCAAAGGCGCGATTGCCGACAAAATCA
>JACCYR010000275.1 GCA_013696385.1 Acidobacteriota bacterium | reverse complement strand
TTTGAACGTAGAATATACAAAATAGTTTCAGTTCACTAAACGAAAAGATGGTTTTTTGCGCGAATTTGATGCTCTGCAAAAAGCAAATTCTCAAAATTTCTTGAACGTATAGCCAAGATAAATAAGATTGTTGTCTATTCCGGGATTTTGGAAGCCGCGATTGCCGTTCGAGAGGTGAAAATACTTATAACCGAGCGTTACGGCGCGTCCTTTTTTTAAACGAATTTCCGCGCCGCCGCCGACATCAGCCGTAAAAGTAAAGCGCGTGCCGATGTCGCCCGGAATTGGTTTGTTAAAATAGAAAAATCCGCCCGAACCTTCAATAAACGGCTGAACTTTTTTGCGCGGGCGAAAATTGATTTGCAAACCAACCGGAATAATCCCGAAAGCATAAGATGTGCGGCGAAATTCATCAATCCGAAAAGTGTTTGCACTGGTTTGGACAAAACGGAAATCGGGATTTGATAAAAACGCCGCCGGAACAATATCGAGCGTATATTTCAAATTAACTTTGTCGCTATTGTTAAATCGCCGCGCATAACGCACGGCGACGAGTCCGAAACGCGCATCTTCGGTGCGTCCTGTTCCCGTAATAATCGTTGACGAATCAGGCGAAAATCCGCCCCATACGCTTAACTCGTTTTTTCCCGCTTCGCCCATTTGTGCCGCAACCGCAACCGCAAAAAATAAAGCTATTAAGCCCGACAATATGATTTTCATAAATTTACGCAAATGCAGAAACACGCACGTAAGCGTGCCTTTTTTAACTTCTTGCGCCTTTACGTGCGGGCTTCTGCAAAAACTCTGTGTAAAATAGTAATCTTTATTTAGAAGAAAAACGAATAGTCAATGTAAAAGACATTGGCGTTAAAACCCGGATTGTTGATTTTTCCGCCGATATTGCCGTTGGAAATGTGAAAATATTTGTAGCCAAGACTGACGGCGCGTTTTTTTGACAACATATACATTAAACCGCCACCGAAATCGCCCGTAAGATTAAGCGTACGGCTCACCGGAACGGGAATGGGCTTGTTGGTAAAAAGCACGCCTGCGCCGGCTTGTGCGTAAGGTTTCAGACGGTTTTTCGCAAAAAAGATAAACTTGAAATTGACCGGCTGAATGCCGAAACCGTAAGTGGTTTCGCGCATTGTCGGCGCAATGTCGGGTGTCGCGGTCGCCGAAACATACGCTGGATTTGTTACCTCGTTTTTCGTAAAAACAGCGAGCGGCGACGCGCTGAACATATACTCGTAGCTAACGTTTTTTTTCGTGCCGACGATGCGCCCGACGCGAAAACTAAATAGATGTAAATCGCGCCCATAGACATCAAATTCCTTCGGTCCGGCAAAATTGCTCGGATTAAACGGCGAAACTCCGTATTCAACGGTAAATGACCTGTTGCCGCGCCGAAGTTTGTAATCATCATCTCGCGTTTCCGTATTTTCCTCGCTCGCAGATGTTTGAACGATAGTTGATTCATTCGACTGCGGTGCTTTGTCTTTGATAATTTTCTGCGCGAGGTTTGGAGTTGTAAAGGTTAAAAAAGCAGCGAATAGATAAAAAAATTTCACAAGTTTTTGATTCCCATTGTTCGTATAGATATGCGGGAGAAGTGTACATTATACTATCGCACCCAAAATTATTCCAAAACCTAATAGCCGAAATTCATTCCGGCGTAGACGAAATTTGAGTTGTAGCCGACATTCATATTGCCGGTGTAAAGATTCGAGAGATGATGATATTTGTAGCCGATAATAAAATTCTTGTTGTTTTTAAGTCCGATTTCCAAGCCGCCGCCGAAATCAGCCGTGTAATTGATTTTCGCGCCGGTTGCTCTGGGTTGAAGCGGCGTACGCAAATCCGGTGTAACTTGTGTAAGATACATAAATCCGAGACCTCCGGCGACAAACGGTTGATATTTTTTACGATTTCTAAAATTTAACTGCAAACCGCCCGGCGCAAAACCTAATCCATAAATGGTTTTTCGGTCACGAACGATTTCAATGGTGTTCGCGGCGGTCTGAAACGGTCTTTCACGCGGGTAATTAAGAACGGCGACGGGAATTAAGTCCAAAATATATCTGAGCTTTATAGATTTGCCGTCCAACATTCGATGAGAATAGCGAAAGCCGACCATTTGAAAGTTTCCGCCCGCCGACGGACCGCGTAAATCTTTGTGAAACGTCGAAGTTCCGCCCCAAAAGCCGATTTCGTTTGGTTTATTCGAGTATTCCGTCAGCTGGTTGGTAGTAGCGGATTCAGTTCGAGAATTTTTTGTTGATTTATTAAACCTGTTTGATGAATTTTGCGCTTGCACAAATGTAAAACTGAAAATTACAATAATTAGCCAGAGCGCAATGCTCCGGCTGACGTTAAAAATATTCATTTAGACTATTATTTCTTGCTAATTTGTTATTGTTTATAAATTCTTAAAAGGTCTGTGTAATTCTGCCAAAAGCGAGCTTGATTGTAAATCTCATCATCAGTTAATTCTCGCTTGACACGCGCGGGACTTCCCATTACAAGCGAACGTGGCGGAATTTGTATATTGGGTGTAACCAAACTTCCCGCCGCAACCAGCGAATTTCGTCCGACGCGAACTCCATCTAATATAATCGCACCAATGCCGATTAAGCAGCCTGTTTCGATATAACAGCCGTGCAGCGTAACGCGATGTCCGAGCGTTACTTCGTCTTCCAAAACAGTCGGATGCGTTTTCGAGGAAACGTGAATCACGCTCGCATCTTGAATGTTTGTGCGTTTTCCGATGCGAATATAATTCACATCACCGCGCAAAACCGCGCCATACCAAACACTTGAATCTTCACCGATTTCGACATCGCCAATGACAACCGCATTTTCAGCGATAAATGCTGTTTCGTGAATTTTCGGATGCGTGTTTTGAAAAGATTTAATCATCAAATGATTTTAACGCACGGTTGGGTAAGCACAAAACTTTTATCAGTTACTTTACGCGGCAACTTCGGTTTGTTTGGCTTTGCAAAGTGAGTTTTAACGGTTTATTGTTTATCAAAAACACGAGGAGTTGCGAAATGAAAAAGATTAT
>JACCYR010000254.1 GCA_013696385.1 Acidobacteriota bacterium | reverse complement strand
TGGAAATCCGACGATGGCGAAACTGCGGCGGCATTTGTCGAAAACATACTGATTTTAGGCGATGCGGAAAGCGTTTTTAAATCTTTGCAAGTTAAACAAACCGGACAAAATTTTACAAAAAATCTTTACTTTCAAAGTTTTGCCGAAAGCCGAGCTGTTGCCGTAACTTTTGCAAAGAACACGGATTCGGCTGAAAAAATTGTCAAAATTTTGGGAACACCAAACGGGCGGACAAACGTTGTTACGACTTATTTGACCGAAACTCGTTTTACCGAAAAAGGCATTGAACGCAAAATCACCTCGCCGTTTGGTTTATTTGGAACTATTTTGGAGAAGATTCGGCAATAGCGGTTATTTTCTTTTTGCATTTCGTTTCAATTTTTTTATATTTTGCTCAACCCAATTTTCCGCTTCGTCAAAATAGGCAAACTTCTTTTCGTCGCGGCGAAACTGCGGCGTGTGATTATAACGCCTGCCGTCGCGGTGCTGCGTCGGATGAAAAATGTGAAGCATTTCGTGGAAAAGCACAAATTCTACTATATATTTTGGTGTTTTTTTATCGTCTAGAGACTTGCTGACAACAATTGTTTCGTGCGTCGAATCATGATGACCTAAAATTCGATAGGTTTTTCGCGCCGACCAAGTTAAAGTCGGTTTAATGATTTTGTTGTCAAAATAAATCTGATTTAAATGTGTAAAAATCTCGTCCAAATCATAAATGTCGCCTTTTGCGCTCGTGATAATTTTGCGACCTTTGGCGCGTTTATTAGCGATTACTTTCTTTCGCAATTCTTGATTTTTGATAAATCCGCGATAAGTTTCTAAAACTGTTTGCGGGATTTTTTTGCCGAGAAGTTTTGAAACCAAAATAATTGCCAGAGCATTTTGCGCCGCAAGCGGCAAATCTCGGCAAACTTCGGCAAGACGGACGAAAACTTTACTGCGGCGGATGCGGATTGTCTGATTAATGCCGATATACGGATAAAATATGACTTCAATTTCGGGAGTGTGATGTTGACCATTTAATTTCTGGAAGGCTTCTTCGTAAAAGGTTTTTATTTGTTGAAGTGGCTCGCTCATAAATTAAGATTTTTCATGCCAAGACGCAAAGGTCGCAAAGAAGAATTCTCTTTATATTTAAGAACATTTAAATCAGCTTTAATTTGACTTAACAAAAAAAACTTTGCGACCTTTGCGTCTTGGCGTGAAATTCTTTTTACATATATTAATTTTCTCACTTCCAACAGTCAAAAAATGTTTATCAAAGTTTAAACGATAAATCTTGACAGATAACACGCAAAAATGTTACGAATTTAGTAGCTTAAGCATACCGCTTTTGGTCGGCGTGCATCAAACTCATAAAATAAAAGATGTCTGCCTATAATTCAAATCAAACCGATGAGAAACAAGTCAATAATCCCGATGTTCGCGGGCAGGTTATTCTTACAGCCATTATCAATGAACACCTGATAACGGGTGAGCCAATCGGTTCGAAAGTCATCGCGGAAAAATTTGCCAACGCTTCGGGTTTGAGTTCGGCGACGATTCGCAATGTGATGAGTGATTTGGAAGATTTCGGCTTGCTCGAACAACCGCATACTTCCGCCGGACGAATTCCGACTGACAAAGGTTATCGTTTTTTTGTTGACAATCTGCTCGGCGTTTTGAGTCTTTCAAACAAAGATTTACATTTGATAAATGATGAACTTGGATTAAGCGAAACCGAAAAATCTGAGATGCCGGACAAATTGATGGAAAAAACTTCACAAATTCTCTCAGTTCTTTCTAATAATATCGGCATTGTCGTTTCGCCAAACTTGGCAAAAGACCGCCTTCAGCACATTGAATTTGTCAATTTGTCTGACAAACGGATTCTCGTCATTTTGGTTTCCGCGCCGAATATTGTGCATAACAAAATTATTCGGTTAAAAGAAACATTTTCAAATGAGGAACTTGAACGGACAGCGCATTATTTGAACGCGAAATTCAGCGGCAAAAGTCTGGCGGAAATTCGGGCGGAGATTTTGAAGTTAATGCACGAAGAAACTGCGCTCTTTGACAAACTTCTGCAAACGGCGATGATTCTTTGTTCACAAAGTATTGAAAGCGAAGCGGATAATTTTGGCGATGTTTATGTTGACGGCACGTCGAATATCCTGACCAAACGCGATTTTGCCGATTTGGATCGTTTGCGCGAACTGCTTCGCACGATCGAGGAAAAATCGCGCCTTGTGCAGATTTTAAGCGAATGTATTGCACCGGACGCTTCGCTCAGAGGCAGTGTTCAAATTGTTATCGGAAGTGAAAATTCCGCTTCGTCTTTGCAAAACTGCACTCTGATTACCGCGCCTTACCGCACCGGAAACGGCGAAACGATGGGAACTTTAAGCGTTTTAGGTCCAACCAGAATTGAATACGCACGAATGATTTCGATTGTCAGTTATGTGGCAACAATCCTTGAAAAATTGATAATGCAGGAAACCTCGAAAAATTAAAAAAGATAAAGAGTGAACTTAAATTGAGTCTATACTCTTATTTCTTTCATTCCATTCGACAAATTTATCGGAAACCTCGCGGGCTTCCACCTCAAATGGAATTTCCAAATAGGATTCCTGCCGTGAAATAATATCCCAACTCTTTTTCCTTCGCAGATTTCCGCAAAAACTTTTCAGATACTTGTAAAAAAACTTAATAAAACCTTCGCGTTTGTATTGCAATGCGTGTGTAATTTCGTGAGCGGCGAGTTTTAAGGGAAGTGTCAGTTGATTATTCTCGTTCAACGAAAGAAACTTCGGCATAATGTAAATGCGGCAACCAAATGTTATTCCGTGAACCTTCACAATCCAAGTAAAAAACCGGGTGAATTTTCCAACATAAAAATGAATCACAGGCAAGCGAAAAGTTTCATCGTTTAATAATTCACGAAAAAAAGTTTCAAGTTTTTGGTGCGAACTTGTTGCTAGTTTCATTCCAATTATTATGAAGGCTGTGCATAAATCAAAAAAGTTTCACCACAGGAAATACAGAAAGGAGTTACAAACACATTTGCAGGGAAAATTTTCTCGGTGCTTCTCTCTCTGTGCCTTCTCCGTGTTCTCGGTGGTGAAATAAAATATTCAAAACACACAACTTTAATTTGCACAACCTTCAATTATTATACAAAAATAGCGGAAAACCGAAACTTTTACGCTTCAAATTTTCCGCCTTCTATCTTTAACCTTTATTTATTTTGTCGCCCGTGTTTTTGACAGCATCGCCGACGGCATCAACCGTGTCGCCGACTCCGCGTTTAAATTTGCCCCAAGTTTCTTGGGTTTTGCCTTCGACGTTTTGGGCTTCGCCTTCGGCTTCCAAATCTCGGTCGCCCGTCGCTTCACCGGCTTTGTCCTTTACCCAGCCTTTTGCTTGTTCATATTTTCCTTCAACTTCATCTTTATTTAATGTTGACATTTGCTTTTCTCCTATTAATAAAAATTTATGTATCGTTTCAAAACGATATTTTGCGCAAGTCAAATATAATGCAAATTACATACCTTTATAATTCGGACCGCCTCCGCCTTCGGGCGTTACCCAATTGATAATTTGATACGGGTCGGCAATATCGCAGGTTTTGCAGTGAACGCAATTGGAAAAGTTGACTTTTATTTCGCGTCTGCCGGTTTTTGAATTTTCCTCCATTTCATAAACCGCCGCTGGACAAAAACGCTGACACGGATTGCCGTATTCTTCGGCGCAGCGCGTCGCACAGATTTCAGTATCAAGAATATGCAGATGCGACGGCTGGTCTTCATTGTGCGAAACTCCGGCGTGAAAAACATTCGTAACTTTGTCAAAAGTCAGGTCTTTATCGAATTTCAAATCAGGATAACGTTGCCGGAGCGCGTCGCCGTTGTAATTATATTTATCGAGTTTTTCCATTCGCTCATGTCCGGCAATGTGGTGTTCTCTCGGCATAAAACCCCAAGCAAGTCCGCCGGTAAGAAATTGCAAACTGCTGTTGACGAGTGCTGACCAACGACCTCGTTGAAAAGATGCGTGAAAATTTCGGACGGCGAAAAGTTCGTCATAAATCCAACTCGAATTAACTTTTTCTTCATAATGGCGAAGCGTTTTTGAGGTAAAATCGTTGTGGTCAAAAGCGTTGATAATGGTTTCCGCCGCTAACATTCCGCTTTTCATGGCTGTGTGAATTCCTTTAATGCGTTGACCGTTTAAGAATGATGCGGAATCGCCGACCAGCAAAACTCCGTCGGCACAAAGTTGCGGCATCGTATAATAACCGCCTGCGTTTATAGCCTTTGCGCCGTATTTGAGCATTTTTCCACCGGCGAGAATTTTGGCTACGTCGGGATGCGTTTTAAATTTTTGAAATTCGGCGTGCGGGTCAATCATCGGGTCTAAATAATCTAAACCCGTAACATAACCGATGCTGACAATATTATTCTTCATCCCGTAAATCCAACCGCCGCCGTAAGTTTTCGCATCGGACGGAAAACCAAGCGTATGAATAACGCGACCTTCTTCAATATTTCCTGCCGGAACTTCCCAGAGTTCTTTTACGCCGAGTGAAAAAACCTGCGGCTCTTTGTCTTCATGCAAGTCAAGCCGCTGCATCAGTTGTTTTGTCAAAGAACCACGCGAACCTTCACCCAAAACAGTTACTTTTGCAAGCAGGTCAACGCCCGGCTCAAAATTCGGTTTTGGTTTGCCATCTTTGTCAATGCCTTTGTCGCCGGTGCGAACGCCGATGACGCGCTCGTTTTCATCGTAAAGCATTTCCGCGCCCGGAAATTCGGGAAAGATATTCACGCCCGCTTCTTCGCATTTTTCGGCAAGCCATTCGCAAATTCTGCTCAATGATGCGATATATTTTCCTTTATTCTTAAGCGGCGGCGGCGTAATCGGCGATTGTATCTTCCGCTTTTCCGTCAGATACCAGAAAGCATCTTCGGTAACAACAGAATCAACCGGACAACCTTGCTCCAGAAAATCCGGCATCAATTCGCGCAAAGCAATTGGGTCAATCACCGCGCCCGATAAAATATGCGCTCCGACGGTTGAACCTTTTTCGATAATGCCGATTTCCAAATCTTCAACTTTTCTGCCGTGATGCAAGCCCCGTTCAACCAATGTGTTATGTTCTTTGATTTGATTTTTCAGATGCAAAGCCGCCGCCAGATTTGCCGGACCCGCGCCGACAAAAACTACATCCATCTCAAGCTGTTCGCGTTCTATCATAATTTTCCTTTAAAAATGAATGGTCATTCAGTTAATAAAAATATATCAAAACATATCGGATTTCTCTAATCAGATTTCTCAAATCCTTGTAATTCAGCAGAATCAAATTATTTGTGCTTTAGGACTTAAATTTACTCTTCAAACATTTTCTTCAAACTTTCTATATAAGGCGCACGCGCCACGCCTTTTTCCGTGATAATCGCCGTAACTAATTCATTTGGCGTTACGTCGAATGCGTAATTGCTGACTGAAATGCCTTCCGGCGCGAGTTGGATGTTTTGGACGTGCGTGATTTCTCTGATATTTCTTTCTTCAATCGGGATTTCTTCACCCGTCGCGCAATTCATATCAACTGTCGAGAGCGGCGCGGCGACATAAAACGGGATGCCGTGTTTTTGGGCGAGAACGGCGACCATATATGTCCCGATTTTGTTGGCGACATCACCGTTTGCCGCGATCCGATCCGAACCGACGACAACCGCTTGAACTTTTCCCTGTTTCATAATGTGTCCGCTCATATTGTCGGTAATCAAAGTTACGGGAATGTCATCCTGCAAAAGTTCCCAAGCCGTCAACCGTGCGCCTTGCAAATAAGGGCGCGTTTCGTCAGCGATGACGGAAACCTTTTTGCCTTGATTAACCGCGCCGCGAACAACGCCTAGAGCAGTTCCCCAAACGCCGCCCGTTGCAAGTGCGCCTGCATTGCAATGCGTCAGAACTGTTGAATCGTTTTCGATAAGTTCGCCGCCAAACTGTGCGATAAGCCGTTGCGACTCAATATCTTCGTCGTGAATGTTTTTTGCATCTTTTATTAAAATCTGCTTGATTTCCAAAACCGACTTTCCTTCCGATTTCGCTTTTTGAAACGTGCGTTTCATTCTTTCGATTGCCCAAAAAAGATTAACGGCGGTCGGGCGTGTTTTGCCCATCACGTCGCAAATATAATCGAGTTCTTCTTCCAAATCGTCAACATTTGTGCCGACAAAATTTTTTGCTCCCAACGCGACACCGTAAGCGGCAGCTACACCAATCGCGGGCGCACCGCGCACGACCATATCTCTTATTCCATCGGCAACTTCCGTAAAACTTTTCAATATTAACCATTTTTCTTCATTCGGAAGCAGACGTTGGTCGAGCATATTTACGCCTTCGTCAGTCCATTTGACAGGTATTATCATTTTTTATTTTTTGTCCTTTGTATTTATAAGATATTTGTTGAAATGATAAAAAATAAATCTTTGAGAAGCAAAGACATAAAACTTTAATGACAAAAAATAATTGTTAAAAATTGTGTCATTTGAATTTAAAAATCACATTTTCACCTTTAATCTTTTTATTGTAAAATTTACAAAAAACTTAGACTCGCGTATAAAATATGAACACGACCAAAGCCGCCGAATTTTGTTTAATTGTCAAAGGAAACTATTTTACCGTCGAAGAAGCAAAACACGCTTTGCAAGACCCGTTTATTGAAGATTTTGTCGAAGAAAAGGGTAAATTTCGAATTCATAATTTTGACGATATTCAAGCGACTAGCGGAATTTCTCTCGGCGATTTGGAAATTGAGATGATTGATGATGAAGTTTTTGAAATTTCTTGTAAAAGTTCTCCGCTCATTTTGACTGAGCGCAAAGCCGAAAAACTTGCGGAAACTCTGCGGCGGCAAGCGATGTTTGATGAAATTACAGTCGAACCACTTGAATAATTTAAACGAAAATTAAAAATTGAAACTTACTTTTCGGTTTTCGGCAGAGACATTGTTTCACCTTCCGAGTTTATTTCCAGATGCCGCGTTGTGCCTTCGGTAACGCTTGGCGGCGGTTTCAGGTCGCCCGTCTCATAAATTGAATTTTGCGGCTTGACGTATGGTTCTTGGAATTCCGTTTGATAACTTTCGGGAGCTTTTCCAGCGGCAATTTTATCAACCGCCTCTTTTGCTTCCTTTAACCCGACACCGAAAGTTTCCCGATAAACTTTTATCGCTTCAATATTTTCACCCGAATCAACAAGTTCTTTAATGCGGATATAATCTGTTTGCGACGGCGGCAAATTTAATTTCCGGTCAACACCCGAATCAAACTGAGTTTCCGGCGGCATTCCCGAAATCATTCCTTTTTCGTTTTTCCGCAATTGCATAATTTGCGCTATTCCCGCGCCAAGCATTAAAAATGCCGGAATCAGCATCCAAAACCACCAACCTGTTCCTCTGCCGGAAACAGCGAGGACAATCGAAACGACCATAAAAGCAATGCCCATAAAAAGTTTCCCAAACGCGCCTTCCCAATGCACCGGCTTGCCTTTGTGATTCCACAAATCCATCGGCTCAAGCGGTTTTATCGGCTTCATCGCGCTAAAGTTTTGCCATTGGTTGCTTGATTTTCCCGCCAAAGCGTCGGAAACTGGACTCAAATCTGTTCCGCAACTGCGGCAAAATTTTCCGTTAGCAGGATTTTTCGTTCCGCATTTTGGGCAAAACATAATTTTTTACTCCTTTGTTCTTTGTCGAATAGCTTCAAAAAGTATTACGCCGGACGCAACCGATACGTTCAGTGATTTGATTTTCCCAGACATCGGAACTTTCACCAAAACGTCGCATTTTTCCGCCGTCAAACGATGCAAACCTTTGCCTTCGCCGCCCATCACCAACGCCGACGATTGTTTCCAATCCCAATCGCTGTAATCCATTTCCGCATCGCCGCTTGCGCCGACAACCCAGATGTTATTTTCTTTTAACTCCTCAATTAAACGATTGACATTAGTAACTTTAGCGACTTTAACATACTCGGTCGCACCTGCCGAAGATTTACTGACGGTTTCGGTCAAACCGACGGCGCGGCGTTCGGGAATAAAAACGCCGTCCGCACCCGCGCATTCGACGGTTCGCAAAATCGCGCCCAAATTTCGCGGGTCTTCCACGCCGTCCAAAATTACGCTCAAAGAATTTTCTTTAGTTGTAATTTCGCTTAAAAGTTTGTTCGTATCAAAATATTCAGCCGCCGCGATAAATGCCGCGATGCCTTGATGATTCGCGCCGTTTTCAACTGATCTTTCAAGATTTTCACGCGGAACTTTTTGAATTTGAACGCCGTTCGACTGCGCCAATTGTAAAACATCGCTCAAACGCTTTTCGTTCGCGCCGTCGGAAATGATAATTTTTTCGATGCGCCGATTTTCAGCCCGCAACGCTTCCAAAACCGGAAGAACTCCGTAAACACAAGCGGAATTCAGATTTTGGTCTTTAGTATTTTTTTTGTCTTTAGTATTTGGTTTTTGGTCTTTAGTGT
>JACCYR010000248.1 GCA_013696385.1 Acidobacteriota bacterium | reverse complement strand
CAACTCCGTTTGGCATCGGTGATCCGGCGTTTGCCAACTTTGACTTTCCGGTGCGCGGCGATTACGACGGCGACGGCAGACACGACATAGCTGTTTGGCGACCGAGCAATCAGACGTTTTACGTGCGGGCGAGTTCAAACGGCGGATTGCTGGGGCAAAAAGCTGGTGATTCGCCGACGGATGTTCCGCTCGGCTCGTTTGGCACTTTTGGCATTTTCTAATTAAATCAGCTTTTACTGCCCTGCTTACTTTTTTATTTGATTAAAGAAGCAGAAATGGCACAAAAAATCTTCGATGACAAAAACAATTTTCGTCATCGAAGATTTTTTATTTAACCACAGCTTTAATTGTGAAATTTAGGAAAAACCTTTTATTAAATCTCTCAGAGCAGAATAAAAATATTGAAAAGTATTCATCTTGCTAACTACTGTGTTAACTCAATTAACTTTTATAAATTGATAAGCAATATAAACATTCAACACGCCGCTGCCGACTTCGTGGCGAAAACCGACGGCTTTCATCTGTAGAGAACCTCCCGCAGTTTGTATGGGAACGAGAAAAGAAAGTTTATCGGTTTGAAAAATTTCAACCGGATTTATCTTTCTGTCAATTGAACTTTGCACCAGCCGCGTCAAAATACTGCTTCCAATTCCGCCCGCACCGCTTAGTTGAACGTTTAAGACGCGAACTTTGCCAATTAGTTTTTGGCTTTGACGGTCAAATTCAAGGTCAATGTTGGTTTCCGCCCAACCCTGAAAATCAACACAACCAATCAGCGGCGGATTATACGAGCCGGAAAAAGCAATCGGCGCATAGATTTTGCCGTCCCGAAATCTGACTGCGGTTCTAACTCCGTCAATTTCCCTCTGCAGACGAATTGATTCTTTACAACCTGTGATTTGCGACGTTTGATTTGCGGTTTTCTGCTCGTTGGCTTGAAAACTCGAAACGAATCCTTGTGTTTTCGATTTGGAATCTGGAATCTGGAATTCAGAATTATTTTTCGCTATTGGAAACTCCGGCGCGTTAAAATTCTTAAATATCGCGTCCAAAAGCGAATCGAAAAACTGTTCATTAAGCATAACACCAACTTCTGCTGTTTGTGCTTTGGACAATGTTGTAAAAATTAAAACAGTAAGAATCAGGCTCAAAATTTTCTTTGTCATTTTTATTCCTTAACTAAAAAAAGTGTAGATCCAATTGTCTAGAGCAAATTTCAAATAAATAAAATATATCTCACGCCAAGAACGCAAAGGGCGCAAAGAAAACTTGGCGTTCTTGGCGGCTTCAGCGTGAAATTCTTTGTATTGCAACTAAATGAAGACTGCTCTAAGTAAATAAATTCACTTTAAATAGATAAAAAGGGCAAACTGCAAGTTGCCTGTCAAAATAAATTGTTTATTGTTTTTCTGATTACAAGCCGATTCTGACAATATCGTGAAGCCGAATTAAGCCTAAACACGCGCCGTTTTCGTCAACGATCGGCAGAACGGAAATCTGCATCGGGCGATTTTCCATCAGCCGCAAAGCGTCAAAGGCAAGCATCTCGGGTGCGGCAGTAATCGGATTTTTGGTCATCATTTGTTCGGCTTGTAAGTTTTCCAGATTTTTCGCTTCGGTTTTTTCAATTGTTCGGCGCAAATCGCCGTCAGTAATAATACCGAGAAGATTTTCGTCCTTGCCGGTTACATTGACCGCGCCGAGCGAATGTTTGGAAATCGCTTTGACAACTTCAAGCCAAGACACATCGGGCGCGATGCTTGGACTTTCGTGCATTAGGTTTTTAACTTTCAGCGTTAAGCGTTTGCCCAGATGACCTGCCGGATGATTAGCGGCAAAATCTTCGACGGTTTTTCCTTTAGCCTCCATCAAGGTCATTGCAATTGCGTCGCCTAAAGCAAGCGCAACGGTTGTCGAGGTTGTCGGTGCAAGATTGAGCGGACACGCTTCCTCGTCAACCGATGCGTCCAAAACAACATCGGATTGCCGCGCCAGCGTTGAATTGACTTCGCCGACAATTGAAATCAAGCAGATGTCTCTGGCTTTTAAGGCTGAAACAAGCAGCAAAATCTCATCGGTTTCGCCCGAATTGCTCAACGCGATAACGACATCGCCTTTACTTATCACACCCAAACTTCCGTGCAGAGCGTCAGACGGATGAACGAAAATAGCAATAGTTCCGGTGCTGGTTAAGGTTTGAGCGATTTTTTGCGCGATAACGCCGGATTTGCCCACGCCGGTTACGATAACTTTACCTTCGCACCCTTCCAAAATCTCAATGGTTCGTTTGACAATCGATTTTTCCAGCCGCGCCGCCGCATGCTCGATTGCTCTTGCTTCGAGATTTAATAATTCGACAACTTTTTCAAAACTGTGTATCACAATTAGGAATTTTGCGGTTAGAGAGGAAATTTGGCAAGTCTGCGATTTTTCTATATCAATTTAATGCTTCTAAATCTGTTTTAATTTCCGCCTTTGAAACTTCGCGGCAGTTTTGCGTCGGTCAAAATAATGAAATCGCCTAAGTTTTTGTCTTTTAATTTATCAAACTCGGTAAAGTTATCGTCAGACTTCATCGTTATGACCAAAACTTTTGCCTTCGGGTTAAATTTCAAAAGCTGTTCGACAGTTCCAAGCCGGTTTTCAGTATGAAAAGTTCCGTTCAGATGAATAACCAAAGCATTTTTGTTATTCTTCAAATATTCCGCTATCGAATAAGCCATCGTCGCGTCCCACAAAGTTTGTGAGTCAAGAATTTTTGTCAAACTGTGATTATCGCCGCTCATTCCGCCCATCAAATCGGTAAATTTTTTGGAATAATCTGCAGAAGCCGACGCGTAAGGAAGCGGAGCGAGCCATTTTTTTGCTTCCGGTGAAAGTTGGTTGAGTGAATCACGTCCGTTCCGCGAAACTATATTGACGTAACGACGCGGCGCGTTGGCGGCAATTACAACAAGCCGATTTTGCTTGGCGAGTTCAACCAACGGACGATAATCGGTTTTGTAATTCTTCCAAGGACGACTGTCATCTAAAAATTTCTTTTCCGTGATTAAATCTTTCAGGTATTCGTCCAAAACAATCTGCACATCGCGCTCGAACATTTCCATTGAAAGTGCGATTTTTTTACTTTTAGCATAATTTTCCAATGTTCTTTTGAAAATTTCCAATTGTAGATAATGAGCCACCGCATCGTCGTGATTTTCGCCGAGAAAAACGACATCCGACTTTCTTGCCGCATCAACAATCCGATCGATTGTCGCCGGATTTCCTTGCGCGTCGTAAATGCGATAGTTGATGTCAGAAATTTGGGCAAAAGTTAAAGAAATCATTAAAGTCATCAAAATAAAGATAGAAAATAGTTTGAACATATATTTATAAATATTTATAAATGAAATTTCTAAAATGTAAATTAAATTTTAACGCAAAAGTGCAAAGGAGCAAAGCAGGTTGTAAAATTCATAATTTTGTTAAATCTTCTAAATGTTATGTTCTAAAGAAAGACAAAGAAGAAAATTTAAAAGTGTTTCGATTTAAGACACGCAATTAAGTTTAATGTTCGTAAAAATCTCCGACATTTATGAAATACATTGAATTACTTTAGTTTAGCGATATTTGATATTTTTGGCACGTCTATTGCAATCTACGTTTTTTAAGCTAAGAAGCTAAAATTAATAATTCAATAGAGGAGATATATTATGAATAACGACGGAACATTTAAAGAAGAAGCAGGTGGATTTGCAGATAGAGTTTTAGGTGACGTAAAAGAGGCAACAGGCGCAGTAACCGGTGATCGAGATCTTGAGAACAGAGGCGAAGCACAAGCTAATTATGGTGCAGCCAGACAAGCTAACAATGATGTTATTGGCTCAAATACCGGCACGGGCAGCAATAGAATGGTAACTGGTATGTTCAGAAATCGTGAAGATGCAGAAAGAGCATATGGTTCTATAACTGGTCGTGGTTATACAAAAGATGACGTTAATCTTTTGATGTCTGACAAAACACGCGATACTTATTTTGCTGACGGTGCAGATACAGAACTCGGTAGCAAAGCCCTTGAAGGTGCTGGTGTTGGCTCGGCAATCGGCGGAACGATCGGTGCAGTTGTTGCAGGTATCGCCGCTATTGGAACAAGCATTTTGATTCCGGGACTAGGCTTACTTGTTGCCGGACCTTTAGCAGCAGCATTGGCTGGTGCTGGTGCTGGTGGCTTAACGGGCGGATTAGTTGGTGCGTTGGTTGGCTCAGGTATTCCTGAGGAAACAGCCAAGCAATATGAAGAAGGTATCAATAACGGTGGAATCGTAGTTGGTGTCCAACCTCGTAGCGATGAAGATGCCGATTATTTTGAAAATGAATGGCGCAGCAGTCGTGGTGAACACATTTATCGTTAATCTTCCGATTAATTAGATTTATTTAAAAACTCCGCTTTTTTAATCAAAGGCGGAGTTTTTATTTTTGTGTTTCTTCATCATTTTTCAAATGTGAATTGCGTTGGTGTTTAGTGGGATTTTAAAGGTGTCGCGTTGTTTTAAAATCCGAAATATGCTTTATTCATCAGGCACAAGTGCGATACGAAAGCCGAGATATGTCCAATCCGCCGTGGTTTCAATCTCGCTGATATACGAAAAATCGTCCGGTGCGTTTGAACCGACGGCGTAACATTTGGCATTACCGCTTTCATCGCGGTAAAAACCGAGTTCCAGAGATTCTGTTTGACTCCATTTCTGATGAAAAACAGTTCCAATTAGATTAAAAACAACCGGCGGGCAAATTGTCAGACGAAATCCTTTCGGCATCAGCAGACGCAAATTCCAATCATCATTAACGATATTAATAAACTTTCGCAAAGCCGTGTAATTATGTCCGAAACGAGTTCCGGTCGTAAAACCCGCTTTTTCCATATACGGCTTGAACGGGTCAACACGTGGCTCAAAACCATAAGGCGTTCCGTATAATTGTCTGTTTTCAGGTAGATATTTTGGTTTCGCCGTCGTTTCAACACCGATTATCCGACCTTGATGGCGTTGATGTCCGTCAATTACAGCGCGATAAGAACTTGTTTTTTTGTATTCAATTGATTTTAATTCGCGCTTGAAAAGTGGATATAACCGTTTTCGATAAGATTCATCTTCAACTGAAATTGCTGTTTCTGCCGGAATAATATGCCACTCCAAATTAAAATTTTTAAGATGTTCGGCAATACTTTCCGAAACGTCAAACGATTCAATTTTATCTTGAGAGATAAGTTCAGTTTCCGGCGCAAGTTCAAAAAATCCGCGCAGTTTTTCTTCTCTGTTTTTTATCCAGTCCTTCATTATTTTTGCTTATTACAAATTATCTTTGTTCGCTAAGTTTTTATCACACTGCTTTGATTATAATATAAATTGCTTTAGATATTTGGAATCCAGAAAATTCTTCCGCCATTGTTTCTTTTTTTCAAACCTAAATTGGAAAGTTGATTTTCGGAAACACCCAAAAATGTAAAATGCGGCAGATCCGACTCCACCGTTTGAAACCAGCCGTGTTTTGCCAAAATGTCGCGCACCTTTGCGTTGTCGTGTTCGCTAACATCAAGCGCAAGCATTGAAATATGCTGCGAAGTTCCGGACGGCGCAACCGAATAAATAATTGATTTTGATAAATCTTTGCTGAAATACATTCCATCTGATTCGAGTTTGAAAATTTCCGAAACCTGCTCAAACGGCGATAAAGTGCGGATTCTCGCGGCTTCCCGCTCAGACAACTTTCCTTGTTCAACCCAATGCGCCAAACCCGGATTGACGCGGCTCGCCCAAAGCTCAACCGTTTCTGAATAATCTCTTTTTGCGGAATCAATTCCACGCGGCGTAATTGTTAAATCATTCTGTTTGGCTTCGGCAATCGCATCTTTCAAGGCTGTCATTGCGGGTATTTGTAGCTCCAGATTGAAACCGCTAATATTTTCCTTGGAAGTTGCCACGCCCGACTGCCAACTCAAAACTTCCGCTTCGTCTTTGAAAACAATTACATTAGGTAGAACTGCACCGCCCTTAGCGACAAACATTGCGCCATATTCTGCAAGCAATTTCTGTTCGACGGCATCGGACGGTTGATTAAAATCTCGCGGCAAATTTGCGATAAATCCTCGAATTTTATTTTTTTTGGTTGTAAATTTACTCATTTCCAATCCAGTCGCTTGATAAATCGCTAAAAAATTTCTTGCCGTTATAAACTTAACCATCTACAATGCGTTTTATGAAACGGTTAATGCAATTTTTGAGAAAAATTTTACTAATCTTCTACATAACCTTGATTCATTTATTTGCCGCGCTTTTCATTTATCAGGAATTCATCAACCCATATTTTTCATACGAAGAAAATAAAGTTGAAAATGTTCAAGACCCGACCGAAAAAGTAATCGTTCCGACACCTTTGCCGATTCCTTCGATTGCCGAAAATACGCCGCAAATCGAATCAAACACCAACCAGAACGAAAGTAATATCGCTGTTTCTGTTCCCAACACAACCTTGATGATACCTGTTGCCGGTATTAAACGTGAGCAGTTGCAAGATACTTATACCGATGCGCGTTCGGAAGAGCGCGTGCATAATGCGATAGATATACTCGCGCCGCTCGGAACTCCCGTCGTGGCGGCTTCCGATGGCGAAATCGCCAAATTTTTCGACAGCGAGCGCGGCGGAATTACAATTTATCAATTCAGCCCCGACAAGCATTTTGTCTATTATTACGCCCATTTGCAAAAACGCGCCGAAAATCTACGGGAACACGATTTTGTCAAACAAGGAACAGTTATCGGTTATATCGGTGATACGGGAAATGCCGGAGCAGGAAATTATCATCTGCATTTTGAAATTATGATTCTTGAAGACCCAAATCGTTATTGGAAAGGAACGGACATAAACCCTTATCCGTTACTTAAAAACGGGATTGAATTTCGTTAAAGATATTTTCCTGCCAACTGAATCCAAGATTTATTCTTCAAAATAAAAGGCATATAAGTTGCTTAAATAGTATGGGCAATATCAAGCCGTATCAAATAAATACAAAAATCTATAAGGAAACGAAACTATGAAATCTAAATTTGAGAAAAAGTGTGTCGGAAAGTCAATCTTATTGTTTATTTTAACTGCGATGACATTATTTACTTTCGGTTGTGTGCCGCCAACTACAAATACGAATATTAATGTCAACGCCATTTCGGTGAACGCCAATACTAATACTTCCGCCGCGCCGGTTACGGCGGAGAAAAATAATAATCCGGAAATGAAAATGCCGGTTACGCTGCCCGTGCTTGACGCAATGTTCACGGACGAAACATTTGCCGGAGATTTAAAATCAAAACTTCAATTGACCGATGAACAGATTGATAAAATCAAAAAGACGGCACGCGAGGCAGTAGTAAATTTAGGTGATGACGATACGGAAAGCGATTCGAGATCAACCCGCGAGGCAACCGAACGCGCCAATAATCAAATTCGTGAACTTCTCGGCGATGAAAAAGCGGCGAAACTTTTTGATTTGGTGCGCGAGCGTTGGTCGAACGGCAGCGATGAAGCAGATGTCTCCGCCAGCAAACTTTCTTCGGAATGGAATAAAGTTCCAACTGACACGCGCATTGTCGTTAATGCTCCGTCATATCGAATGGATTTATTTCAAGACGGCAAACTTATAAAAACATATAAAATCGGCATCGGTTATCCCGAATTTCCTTTGCCTGTCGGTATGCGACAAGCCAAGACGATTATCTTTAATCCGACTTGGACGCCGCCGGACGAGCCTTGGGTTAAGGGCAAATTAGAAGCCGGAAAAACCATCGAAGCGGGAAGCGCGCAAAATCCATTGGGACCGATTAAAATTCCAATCGGGTTGCCATCATTGATTCACGGCGGCAAGTCGGCGGCGAAACTCGGCGGATTTGCTTCGCACGGCTGCGTCGGTTTAACCAATTCGCAAATTCAGGATTTTGCGATGAATTTAGCGAAATTGTCCGGCAATGAATTAACCCAACAAGATGTAAAGGGATACGAAAAACAAAAGACAGAAACTAAAAATGTCGACCTTGAAAAATCAATTCCCGTCGAACTGCGTTATGAAACCATTGTGGTTGAAGGCGGAAAATTGAACATTTACCGCGATGTTTATGAACGCGGCACAAATACGGAGGAAAATCTGCGTCGTGTTTTGGAAAATTACGGTGTTTCCTTTGATAATTTGAAAGAGCAGGACCGCGATAAAATTCTTAAAGGCTTAAAACAAATGGCTTATAACGCGAAAGGCGAGTCGTTTGATAAAAATAACAAACCTGAAGAGAACAGCAATTCAAATGCTAAATTTGATAATTCCAACTCAAAGAACAAAAATTCAAACACCGAAGATGTTGAAATAACGCGCAATATAAAAGGTAAAAAACAAATTTCGTTTGACGTTGCCGAACTAAAAGGAAAAGGTTATCCGGCACCGGTTGAGATAAGTCAGAAATAGAAAATATCAGCAAAAATCAAAAAAGTCTGATGATAGTTATACCAAGTTTTGCGCGATAAAATAAGGTTTAGAGTCCAAACTTAGTTTGTTCCTGATTAACGATTTGCACGCCGCAAGCGTGGACTCTAAACCTTAAATAATCACGCAACGGCGGAGTTGACGTGGGGCGAAACCGCCACCAAGCCCGCCAAAGTTTAACGGACAATAACCAAACAAAGTAGCTGCCCGCGCCCTCACGTCCAATGACTTGTTCGCTGTCGCCGTTGATTTAAAGGGACGACTAAACATTGTCTTTCTCCGTTATATCTCGAACGAGTTTAGCAAAGTCTCCTCTGTTTTGTTTTTCGTTAGTTCGGCGAATTCTGTATAGCTTTTGACCAGCCGCCGCTAAAATGTTGTCTTTGTATTTGTCCTTTTGTTTCTGTTCAGGGTTATCGTGATAGATACTATCAAGCTCGTAGAAAAACTTTGGCTGATACAACTCGTGATGATGTTCAAATACAACACAATCAATAACGGATTTGAAAAAGTAATCCTTTTCAGCAGAAGATAAATTGTCTTTAACTAGCTTGAATTCAATGATGCTACTCAATGCGACATTTGGATAAACGGTAAACATCGGAAATACATCTCTGACAGCATCGAAAAACTCTCGTTCTTGCTTAGATTTAAATAATGTCCTGCGTCCATCTGCGTTCAAGATGTTCTTGTTTTCGGTTACTTGAATTATGCGACTTTGCGAGTGCAATACTTGTTTAGGCAAAGAATCTTCATATTCTTTAATAATGGCTCGACAAAGTTCGTCGTCAGGGAAATTTTTAGCGCGTAAATATGCTTGCTCCAAATTTTTATCGCGCCACAATTTCACTAACTCAACAATAACAATCCTAAATTTATCCTCAGCAAGATGGTATTTGCGTCCCGTATGAAGCAAATGAAAAGTCTCCAAAGTATTTACGAGTTTCTCTTTATCAGTTTCGCGCTCAAGATTGCTAAAAAATTCCGTTTCGCAAGTGGCAACCGCGTGTTTAATTATTGGGTCTGACTCAATAAGACTTGGATTCTGCCAAACAAAACTTAATAGCGAAGCCCATTCTCCTTTTGCTAGAAATTGGTAAATGTCTTCTTGATTAGGTATTTGTGTAGGTGGTTTCTTCGTTCCGAACATAACACGCTCATAATACTATTTAAAGATTATGTAAGCACTCTTACCGACAGCAACACGAGACAGCGAACGCTTGAGATGACGTGGGGCAAAACCGGTTACGTGCAAGCCGAAAGTAACCACGCAAGTTTTTAAAGAGTAGCTGTTTTGCCCTCACGTCCATTGAATTGTTAGCCCGCCCGTCCACTTGGCAAAGCGTTTTCGGCTGACCAAACACGCAACGCGATAATTGAAAAGACAAATCCTGACAATTCAATTATCAGGCGAATGCGATTGCCTAGCTTCCATCTTTCAACACCTGCAATGATTTCCGTATCCGACAAATCGCCTGCGATGCTGTGCTGGAACATACTCTGTACAAGCGGTGCGAGATAGAAAACCAACGCGATAAATAAAACAATCGAAATTCCTGCCGATAGCGCAAGCCAAATTCTTGCCCGCCGCGCCGATTTCCAAGCCACCAAAGCTGCGGCGATTGACAAGACCGTAAGCGACGAACCGAAAATCGGGAAAAAAGGCAAACCGCCTCTCGTCGGCAGCGCGGCGTAAGCCCGCATAGATTCGGGCGGTGACGCGCTCCATCTCGGCACGGTCATCAATTCGTTAAAAACCTGACCGCCGCACCAGATTCCCCAAACGAAAATTGATGCAATCAGCAGCGGATATGCAAGTTTATTTCTCATAATATTCAATTAGATTCGGCTTTACGCGAAGCGGGCTAACGCTGGAATTGACGCGGGCGAAACCGCCACCACGCACCTTAAAGTTTAACGGACAACGCAATAACAAAGTAGCTGTTTCGCCTCGCGTCCAATGACTTGTTATGCGGCGGTGCATACAGAACAAATCTGAATGGCAATAAGTTAAGTTGACTATCTTAATCCAAACGACTGAGTTCTTGCCGCGCCCGCACTTCTGCATTGCGAAACACGGGATTGGATTTTGC
>JACCYR010000238.1 GCA_013696385.1 Acidobacteriota bacterium | reverse complement strand
TGTTCCGGCGGAGTCTGCCCGTTTTGCCGCATTTCTCGGCGTTCTTTTCTTTGTTGTTTGTCTTGTTCTTTTATTTGCTCAAGTTGAGTGCGTTGTTCAGGCGTTAATACGGCTAGAACTGAACTGTGCGTTTGTTCGGTAGACGCTTTTAGTTGGGTTTTAAGCTGCTGCATCCGCGTCTGTTCTTCCGTCGTGATGACACCGTCGCGTTTTTTCATTTTCAAATCACGCATTTCTTGGAACGCGCCTTGGTTTGCCGTGCGGCTGCTTTCCATTAAACTTTTGATTTGCGTTTTTTGCGTGTCGGTCAAACTGAGCTGCTCAAGTCCGCGCATTTTACTGCCGCGATGTTTGCCGCCGCTTCCTTCTTTATCGAATCTGCGTTCACCGCCGCGCCTGCCAAATCCTTTGCGCTCGCGCTTTTCCTGTTTGTTCGCAGAATCTTGCTGCTGGGTTGTGGTGCTGGTGTCTTGGGCGGAAACAAAAGTTGTAAATGCAACGATTGCAAACGCTAATGTAACAGCCGAAATGAATTTTTGTTTGAATGACATATTTTTATTTCCTCTTATATTTTTAAGTTTAGCTTTCGCTTTTCATATTTTTAGACGCTGGCAAATATGATTTAGTCCAAAGTTTTTTTATTTATTGCGTAAAGAAATGTAAAGATTAACTGAGGGAAAAATTAAACACTTTATTTTATTTTCCGAAGAAAACCGGTTTGACATTTAACATTTGCTATTCGGCAAGTTAAAATGTGAAGTTTGAGTGTTACAAAACGGAAAAAACTAAATGAGATTTTTATCGGAAATAAATTCACCGGCGGATTTGCGGCAGTTAAGAGTTGAAGATTTGCAGGAAGTTGCGGACGAGGTTCGGCAATTTATCTTGGAAACCTGTTCGCGCATCGGCGGACACACGGGCGCGAGTTTGGGCGCGGTTGAACTCGCCGTAGCGATGCATTATGCGTTTGATACGCCAAAAGACCGGCTTGTTTGGGACGTTGGACATCAGGCATACGCGCATAAAATTTTAACCGGCAGACGCGACCAACTTTATACTATCAAACAATACGAAGGTTTGAGCGGATTTCTGCGGCGTGCCGAGTCCGAATATGACACCTTTGGCGCGGGACACGCTTCGACTTCGCTTTCCGCCGCGCTCGGAATGGCGGTCGCCCGCGATAAAAAGCAGGAAGATTTTCACGTTTGCGCTTTGATTGGTGATTCTTCTCTAGCAGGCGGAATGGCGATGGAAGCGATAAATCAAGCCGGACATCTGAAAACGCGCCTGATTGTTTTGCTCAATGACAATGATATGTCAATTGCACCTGCTGTCGGTGCTTTGACTCGCTATTTAAATAGAATTAAAGAAGCCCAAAGTTATCATCATTTGAAAGAAGAAATTGGCGATACTCTGGAATCCGTGCCGGGTTTTGGACACAGTTTGCGTAATATAGCAAAAACCGTCAAAGATGCAATTGCGGCGGCGGTTTTGCCGGGCGCGCTTGTCAACGAATTAGGTTTTAAATATATCGGCTATGTTGACGGGCATAATGTTCCGATGCTTGTCCGCGCACTGGAAGAAGCGAAAAAAGTTGAAGACGGTCCCGTAATCGTTCACGCTTTGACCACGAAAGGTAAAGGTTATCCGTCGCTCGAAAAAAATTATTACGCTTGGCACGCCACCGGTCCGTTCGACATCAAAACCGGCAAAGCTGTTAAATCAAGCAAGTCTGCTCCAAAAACTTACACACAAATTTTCGGCGAAACGATGTGCGAGCTGATGACGAAAGACGAAAAAATCGTCGCGCTAACCGCCGCGATGCCTGATGGAACGGGCGTTGATAAAATTTTGGAAGCATTTCCCGAACGCGCTTTTGATGTCGGCATTGCTGAACAACACGCCATTACTTTTTGTGCGGGAATGGCGTGTGAAGGTTTAAAACCGGTTGCGGCGATTTACTCGACGTTTTTGCAGCGGGCTTTTGACCAGATTATTCATGATGTTTGCTTGCAAAATTTGAACGTTACGTTTGCGATGGACC
>JACCYR010000203.1 GCA_013696385.1 Acidobacteriota bacterium | reverse complement strand
CACGAAACCAAGTGGTCATTGACAAGTCCGCAAGCCTGCATAAACGCATACAAAATCGTCGAGCCGACAAAATTAAAACCGCGTCGTTTCAGATCTCTGCTCATCGCATCAGAAACGTCACCTTTCGCCGGAACTTGTTCGATATTTTCCCAATTATTCACAATCGGTTTGCCATCAACAAAACTCCAAACGTAATTATCAAAACTTCCAAACTCGCCCGAAATCTTTAAATACGCTTTAGCATTTTGAACAGTCGAACCGATTTTCAAACGATTGCGGATAATTCCTTCGTTCTGTAATAGCTCCGCGCATTTCGCTTGGTTGTAACGGGCAATTTTTTCCGCGTCAAAATTATCAAACGCCGCTCGATAATTTTCGCGTTTCCGCAAAACCGTATTCCAACTTAAACCCGCTTGTGCGCCTTCCAAAATTAAAAATTCAAACAACTTTCTATCGTTATGCAAGGGAACGCCCCATTCAGTGTCGTGATATGCAACCGTTAAATCGTTTTTCGCCCAACCGCAACGCTTCATATATTTTCAAAACAAAAACGGACTAAAATAAATTGCCGCTCCAAATAAGAAAAACACAAAGAACGCAACCGAAACAATTTTACGCCAGCCGAAAAAAACAATTTGTTCAATCGCCCGAAAAAGCCAGAAAAGCGCAATCGCCGCCAAAAGCGTTCTGCCGATGTTCGTTGTCAAAAGTTCTGCCGTATGAAAAAATGAAACGTAAGCAAAAACCAGAAAAACAAATGCTAAACACAAATTTAAAATCTGCATTACGCCGCGATTGACAAAACTCAAAGAACGTAAATCTTCTCGCCAACGAAAAAGTTTCCAGAAAAACAGATGAAAGACTGCGAATGCCAAATTATAAAAACAACCGATAAAAATTAGTGTTTCCAATTTCTTCGCTCCGTCAAATTTGATTTGGGAAACCTTCCGCCTGCAAAACTCTTTCCGCCTGCCGAAAATGCCGACGCTCGTGTTCGACAATGATTCGATAGCCGTCGGCAAGGCGATACGTCATAAATTTGGCAAACGGCGATGTAATAACGGTTTTTTGCAAATCGGCTTTTTCTGCCGCTTTGATTTTAGCAATAACTTCCGCTTGATTTTCGGCAAATCGCTCGACAATATCGCGCGAAACATCGCTCGGCGGCACGATTTTAACCGACGGTGTTTTGAATTTTCTCGTGTCTTTTTGCAAAGATTTGACGAGTAGATTTCCCCAAAACGATGTCAGAGGCGAATAATTTTGGTAAAACGAATTTTTCCAAGTTCCGCTGCCAATTTTATCAAGCGCGGGGAAAAGTTCGGCGTTTGATTTGATAAGATGTTCAAAACACTGCCCGACACTCCAACTTTCTGCCGAAGGTTTCCAGTTGATTTGTTCAGTGTTCAAATATCCAAATGTTTTCTGGGCATCTTCAGTAATTTTTTTGAGTTCGTAAATTATATTATCCATAATTTTTTAATCGCAAAGGTCGCAAAGTTTCCCGCAAAGAATACAAAGTAAGACTCAGAAAATTTAGAAAACTTGTTTTCAATTATCTCTGCAAGCTTTGCAGTTAAATCCTCTGCTAATTTCTCAAAGGCTTGCCAGTCTTGAGCATCGCTGCAATTCTTTCCTGCGTTTTGCGCTCGCCGCACAACGATAAAAACGCCTCGCGTTCCAAATCTAATAAATGTCTTTCGGACACGAAAGTTTGATGATTCAAATCGCCGCCGCACATTATCCGCGCCAATTTTCTACCGATAAATTCGTCGTGTTCGGAGATAAATCCGCCTTTTTTCATCATATAAAGCGCGAGTTTCATTGCGGCTTGACCTTGTTCACCTAAAGCCAAAATATTCGTTCGTTCGACTGGCTGGACATAACCCGCCGATGCTAAATTCAAAACTTCCTGCTTTGCGTCGGCGATAAGTCTGTCGCCGTTCATCGAAATCGCGTCCGACGGACGCAAGATTCCCCAGCTTCTTGCTTCTTGCGCCGAGGTTGCGACTTTGCCCATTCCGATTAGCTCAAATGTCTTTTTCAAAAACGCCAACGGGTCGGCATCAGGCGTTTTTTTTGCTAAATCCATCGCCCGCATTGTCAACTCCTTCGTGCCGCCGCCTGCCGGAATCAAACCGACTCCGACTTCGACTAGACCGATATAAGTTTCGCCTGCCGCGCGAACTTTGTCGCCGTGCATCGCAATTTCGCCGCCGCCGCCCAAGGTTAAACCGTAAGGCGCGGTAACGACAGGTTTCGGCGAATAACGCTGACGCATTACGGCGTTTTGCAG
>JACCYR010000194.1 GCA_013696385.1 Acidobacteriota bacterium | reverse complement strand
GTTTCGAGATTAACAATTAAACCGTTTAACTCATTGGCAGAATCGTTGTCCGTTTCAGCAAATTCAAACAACACTTCAGCATCAGAAACAGCAGTTTCAAATTTTTCCTGACCTTCCAAAGCGCGTTCAATGCGACTTCTTTCCTGCACGATTTTCTGCGCCTTTTCCGAATCATCCCAAAAATTGGGCGTGGAGATTTGCCTTTCCAATGTTTCGAGTCGGGCGCGTTTTGTCGGCGCGTCAAAGAAACCTCGCAAGTTGAGCGACTTTTTCGCGGATTTTTTCGTATTTTGTTTGTAAATCTAATAATTCCATAATTTTTATTACCACAAAAATGCACAGAACATGCAAAATAATTTTGTGTTTTTTGTGCTTTTTTGCGGCTATCTATCTTTTCTTCCAAAAACAAATTGATAACAAAGCCAAACTCACAATCAAACAAAGCCACGCGAACCAATCGCCGTATTTGACATAAAAAGTCTGGTTTCCGCCCGATTTTGAAATTGTCCAAACGCGCGTGTCTTCCGTATATGGCTTTGCCGCATCCAAAACTTCGCCGCGTTCATTGATATACGCCGTAATGCCGACATTGGTAACGCGCAAAACCGGACGATTTGTTTCAACGGCGCGAAAAACCGCGTTTGCCAGATGCTGCCGCAAAACAGGTGTTTCCCCCAAATATCCGTCATTGGTCATTTCAATCAAAACATCTGCGCCATTTCTCACATATTCGCGTGAAAGCGATGGGAAATGCGACTCGAAACAAATCATTATTCCGCCTTTCGCATCGCCAACCGGCAATAAATTATATTTGTCGCCGTATTGAAAATTGCCAACCATCGTCGGCACAAACTGCGCCAGCGGTTCCGGCACAGGCACATATTCGCCAAACGGCACGAGATGAATTTTATCATATTGCCCAATTTTTTTTCCTTGCCGGTCAATCATTACGGCTGAATTGTAAAAATTATCGCTTGTCGTGTTCGGTTGAGCGGAATTAAAAAGCACGGAAACATTATTTCTGACCGCAAAATCTCTAATAAATGATTGAAATTCACGGTCGCTTTCATACATAAAATTCATCGGCGATTCGGGGAAAATTACAATTGTCGGCTGTTCGTTGTCCATTGTTCGTTGTCCGTTATTTAATACTTTTTCGGCAAGTTCAACATGGTGCTGACGAAGTTTTCCCCACTCGCCGTATTTCAAACCACTCATCGGCACGTTTGGCTGAATGGCAATAATTACACTTTCTATTTTTTCACTTGGATTATCCCTGAAGTTAAAATTAGGAAAAAACGTGAAAGGAAGAAAAAATAGTAAAATCAATAATGAAAAAAAAGCTATACTTTTGCTTTCTTTTAGGTTTCCGCGAAATTTATTTCCCGCAAAGGCGCAAAGAAGGCTCAGAAAAATTGCTGCCATAACCGTATTGAAAACTAGAAGACAAAATCCGACCAAATAAACTCCGCCAATTTGCGCTGTTTGAATAGAATTACTTGTAAACGCTTGTGAATATCCAATCGCGTTCCAATTATTTCCCGTCAAATTAAAACGCAAAAATTCTGTCGCCGTCCAAAGAAAAGGTGCGGCAAAAATCGCGTAAGTTCCAAAACGTTTCAAAAGCAGCGAAAAAATCGCGCTGAAAATTGCGGGAAAAAGTCCGACAATCAAAGCCGCGCCGAAAAGCAGGAAATAAGCGATTGCCGCAGGAACACCCGCGTAAGTTATCGGTGCAAACGTCAGCCACCAACAAGTGCCGAAAAAGAAACAAGTGCCGAAAATCCAACCTAAAACAAACGATTTTATAAATGATTCTTTCTCGCATTCGATTGCATAAAACAAAGGAACGAGCGCAAACCACGCCAAAAACCATAAATCAAAATCTGGAAACGCGAGCGTTAAAAGAATTGTTGAAAGAATTGCTAAAAGCGAATTTGCCAATGACGGCAGTTTAGATTTGGCGGTGGAAAACTTCATATTGTCATTTTAGCAAAAAATTTGTCAGTTGTGAGTTTGAAATTTATTCTAACAGCAAATTGAGATTTTTGATTGAAGTTAGAAAAAAATTGCTTCAAAATGAATGAATCCCAATATTATATATAAAAGCAGGAGAGCTTAGTCGAAACCGACTAAGCTCTTAATAGGAAAGATAACTGAAGGAACGCTCGGAAGGCGGTCAAGTGCAGCGACAAGCTACACTCGAAGAAGAGTTGGCGGCAGGGTCTTATTAAACTTTAATAAGCAAGCCGCTGTTACACACTGCATACAGCGTGCCATAATTCGATTTTGGGTTTTGGATTTTGGATTTTGGATTCAAAACTCAATAAACATCGAACTATAAATAAAAATGAAATATAAAATTCATTATTTGAATATAAAAATTTTTGAGTTTTAAGTCTTAAATTTCGGATAAAAGTTATACTATTTGGAATATCAAATAATAAATAGCTTTTTTACCGCAAGAAACTATTTGCCACACCGCTCAACTTGACGCTGTAAACCTAAAGCATCCTGATTTTCCGCATCTATTGTCAAAGCGGAAACGGAATAATTTTTTGCCTGCAAGCAATCGCGCTTCTCCAAGAAAATTTTGCCGAGCGCGATATGAGCGTTTATCAGTTGACTATCCCAAAACAAAGCAGTTTTCAAACTACTGACGGACTGCTCCAGATCACCGCGCCGCAAATGAATGTTGCCAAGCAAAAGATAGGCTTCCGCACTCATCGGTTCGCTGGCTAAAACTTTTCGCAAAACCGCCATTGCTTCGTCGTCGCCGCCATTTTTGTAAAACGTGCGGGCTTGCGCGAGCAAGGTTTCGGTTTCGCTCTGCGGTGTCTGCATCGGTGTCGCTTGCTTTTTAATTAAAACAACGCTGACAAAATCTTTCCGCGGCGGTTGAACAACTCGCAGATTTATTCCGTCAATGCGCGAATTTTTCCAATCGCTTTCGAGTTTGGCATAACGATTGTTTTCAGACAAAAAGCGACGGGCTTGATTGTCAAAATCGGCGGCTGTGCTGTCGCCGGATTTTTCTAAAGCCTTTGCCAGCAGAAAATAAGATTCGCCATCGCGGGAATTAATCGCTAAAACAGGACGCAATTGTTGTGCGGCTTCGGCGAAATTATTATTCAAAAACAACGCAAAACCATAATTAAATCTAGTATTCAACTCATCGGGAGCAGAATCTGCCGCTTTTTTTAAGAAATCGAGACCTTCATTCAAGAGCGCGTCGGATTTGCCTTTATTTTTCTTTTCGGCAAGCGAGGCTTGCACGGCAATCGCGCCAATCGTGTTATAAACGCTGGTTAATTTCAAATCTTCCGCCAATGGTCGCAGGACGGCAAGGGCTTGTTCAAAATTGTTTTGCTGCCACCAAATCAAACCCGTATAAAAAGCTGCTTCGGCATATTGCGGGCTTTCCTGCGGCACACGCGAAAAATACTCAATCGCCTCATTGTTTTTGCGCTGATTCAAATAAAAATGTCCGAGTTCGAGCGCGGTGCTGGCGTAAATTGCGCCGTCCTTTTCTTCGGCAAAAATCCGCAGCGCATTTTTGAAATAATTTTCGCGGGTTTGCAGTTCGGATTCGGGTGTCAGCAAACCTTTAATATATGCTTCAAAAGCCCGCGCCGGAACTTTATTTGCCGTTTCGATAAACTGATTTTGCGAAAACGGCAAGGCTTTGTCGCGTTGATAGAGAATTTGATAAGCGACTTGTCCTTCAACAGTTTGCAGATTTCCGAGTGCGTCATTGAGAATAATATCGCGGGTAATGCGTCTGCCATCAGGAAATTCTTCGCTCAAAAATCTGCCTTCGTTAACGCGAATAATTTTTGCCGTAACGCTGACGGTTGCCGCCGTATCTCCTTGCGCAGGAACAATATTATATTTTCCCGCAATCAAAAGCGAGGCTTTGGCTTCACGCGCAAGTTTGAGCGAGGTCGCTAAACTCGGTAAAGTTGTCAGCGGCACACGAAGCCGCTGTTGAATGATTTTGCGTTCCTGATTGGAAACAACATTCAAACTCGGAACTTTCAACAAATCAGACAGCGAATCGGCAAAACTTTCGCCACCCCAATTAAATTCCGCCTTGTTTGAAGTGTTTTCAAATGGCAGAATCATTACCGTATCAGCATTTTTATTAACCGTTTGCGCGCGGATTGAGAAAAAGGCGATTGATATTAAAGCGAAGCTGTAAAAGATTTTTTTAAACATTTCTCTCTCCAAATAAAAAATTCGCTTCGATGTGCAAGCGAACGGTTTTTAACAAGCTATGATGCGGATTGTTGAAAAAAAGATGGCGACCCGTACGGGATTTGAACCCGTGTTGCCGCCGTGAAAGGGCGGTGTCCTAGACCCCTAGACGAACGGGTCGCAAAGTGGTTTGTGATGAACGTATTTGAAATATCTCCAAATACAAAATTCAATCTTCAAATATCACGCTTTCAACCAACAACGAAGAAGGTAGAATAACGCAAGGTTTTTTTTCTGTCAAACGGGAAAAAGTGGTAGGTGGTAAATGGTAAGTGGTAAATCGTTAATAATTCGCTTATCACAAATTTACCATTTACCACTTACTGTTCACCACTTTCTTTGCTCTGTGGTAAAATCTTTTTTCCAGAAAAAATTATGCCGCCAGAAAACTTAAAACGAGTATTTTTGATTGATACGATGTCGCACATTTTCCGTGCGTTTTTTGCGCCGATGGGAATGCGCCAAGAGCCTTTGCGAAGCAGCAAAGGGCAGGTTACGCAAGCCGTTTTTGTCTTTACGAATATGCTGCGGAAACTTCTGAACGATGAGAAACCTGATTACATCGCCGCCGTTTTCGATACCGCCGAAAAGACTTTTCGCCACGATAATTTTGCCGCGTATAAGGCAAACCGCGACGCGATGCCAGACGATTTATCTTCGCAAATGCCTTATATCGTTAAAGTTTGTGAAGCGTTTGGTATTCCGATTTTGAAAATTGGCGGTTTTGAAGCCGATGATTTAATCGGCACGTTGGCGCAGAGAGTCGCCAAAAAAGGTATGCAAGCTGTTATTGTGTCGAATGATAAGGATTTATGCCAACTCGTGCGCGACCCGCTGATTGTTTGTATGCGCCAAAACTCGCAAAACATTAAACGTAAAGTCGCCGTGCCGCCCGTTGAATGGTGCGATGAAGCGTGGGTTGAAAATAAATTCGGTGTTCCGCCATCGAAGATTATTGACCTTTTAGGTTTGATGGGCGACGCGATTGACAATATTCCGGGCGCGCCCGGCATCGGCGAAAAAGGCGCGATGAAACTCGTCCAACAGTTTGGTTCGGCAGAAGAAGCAATGCGCCGTGCCGATGAAGTTACGCATAAAACTTATCGGGAAAGTCTGCAAAACAATCAGGATTTGATTCGCCAATCAATCGAACTTGCCACGGTTCACAAGGAAGTTCCGATTGAACTCGATTTGGACGCGCTCAAACACAACGCGCCGAATCGCCCGTTGGCTTACGCGCTTTTCCGCGAGTTGGAATTTACGGCTTTGACACGCGAATTTGCTGACTCCGCGCCGCTTTTTGATGGTATCGGTGCGCCGATTGTCGAAACACAAAGACATTATCATTTAATCAAATCGCGCGAAGATTTAGACAAATTGATTCGCCGTTTGTGGGAAACCGAGCATTGGAGTTTTTTGGTTGACGATTCAAATTCCGGCGCGAAAGCCGATTCTTACGCGAAAAAGCCGCCGCTCGGCGTGGCAATTGCAATCGGCGCGGGCGCAAGTTATTACATAGATTTAGAGAATTTTTCGGAAGGACGTGAGGAAGCAATAACCTCGCTGCGAGATATTTTATCAAACGGTTTTTTGGAAAAAATTACGCACGATTATAAATGCAATCTCGCGGTTCTGAAAAAATTAGATATTGAGCCGGAAGCCGTCGCAGATGACACAATGATTGCGGCATATTTATTGGATTCAAGCCGTTCAAAATATGATTTACCAATGCTTGCCCAATTGAATTTAGGTACTGAAATTTCCGCCGAAATTCCCGAAGGTTGGACCGAATCGCAATATCGCACAACCGAACGCGCCGATTTTACCTTTCAACTTGCACCGCTTTTAAGAAAGAAAATTGAAGAAGACGGACTTGAAGAAATTTATACGAAAATCGAAATGCCGCTTGTGCCGCTTCTTTTCGAGATGGAAATAGCAGGCTTAAAGGTTGACGTTGAGGCGTTGCACGGTTTTTCCGATTTTATCTCAACCGAACTCAAAGGTTTGAGCGAAAAGATTTTTGCCATTTCGGGACGCGAATTTAATATCGCTTCGCCTAAACAAGTCGGCGAAATTTTGCAGGAACTCAACATCGCCGGAGTCAAAAAAACCGCGACCGGACAAGTTTCAACCGGCAAAGACATTTTGCTCGAACTTGCCGTGAACTACGAAATCGCACAATTGATTATTGATTACCGCGAACTCGATAAATTAAAAGCGACTTACGCCGACGCTTTGCCGAAATTAATTGACGACGACGGGCGTATTCACGGAAATTTGAATCAAACTGTAACAACAACCGGACGGCTTTCGTCGAGCGACCCGAACTTGCAAAATATTCCAATCAGAACCGAACTCGGTCAGCAAATCCGCCGCGCATTTATTCCCGAAAAAGGTAAAAAGCTAATTTCCGCCGATTATTCGCAATTAGAATTAAGGCTTTTGGCGCACATCACGCGCGACAAAAGAATGCTCGAAGCATTTCAAAACGGCGAAGACATTCACGCGCAAACTGCCAAATTAGTTTTCGGCGCAAAAAATGAAAAAGATTTGAAGGAAAAACGCCGTCTTGCGAAAATCGTCAATTTTGCGATTGCCTACGCCATCGAAGCCTACGGACTTTCGCAGCGCGTCGGGCTTTCACGCGCCGAAGCCAAAAAAGTTATCGAAGATTATTATGAAACTTACAAAGGTGTCAAAAAATTTATGGAAGAAACACCGGAAATCGCTAAAGAACAAGGTTACGTTTCTTCAATTTACGGCAGACGGCGTTATCTGCCTTCGATAAATGACCGCAATCATAACGTGCGTTCACGCGCCGAACGCGAAGCTATTAATATGCCGATTCAAGGTTTTGCGAGCGACATTGTGAAAATTGCGATGCTCAAAGTTGATGCGGCATTAAAACGCGAAAATCTGCAAACGAAAATGATTATGCAGGTTCACGATGAACTTTTATTTGAATCTCCCGAAGCCGAAACCGATAAAGCGATGGAAATTATCAAACACGAGATGGAAAATGCGGTTGAACTCGATGTTCCTTTAACAGTTGAAATCGGCGCGGGCAAAAACTGGATGACTACCAAATAAAGTAATTTTTAGTTGATTGTAATACAAAGATTTTCACGCCAAGTCCGCCAAGTTCGCCAAGTTTATCTTACTTTGCGCCCTTTGCGTGTCTTGGCATGAAATATATTTCATCTATCGGAAAATGCGGAGACACGCACGCGCATAAGTGTGCTGTTCGCCCTTACTTCGTGCGGGCTTCTGCAAAAAATGAATCACCGCATAAAATATGCGCGGCAAGCAGTGGAATCATAATTTCGTGATGTCCGGTAATTGAAAAGCCGTGACCTGCGCCGCCAGCCGTCGGACGGCGGACGACGTTTGTAATCGGGCGATAATGTTGAATGAAATCAAAATTTGCGGTCGTAAAATCTTCAAGCGGAAAACCTAAATTTCGCACAACCGTTACAGCTTTCAAGAAAATTTCCGGCATAACCACGGCTGAACCTAAATTTAAATAAACACCGCCGCCGTTTAACTCTTTGACAATCGAACAAAAGAGTTTGAAATCCGCGTGTGATGTCGCGCCTAAAGAAGCACCGTCGCAACTGCTGTGAAAATGTCCGATGTCAGCACCGATTGTCAGATGCGCCGTGAACGGAATTTTATATTTGTAAGTTTGGCAAAGAAGCGAATCTCCGGCATTTGGCGGTTTTTTTTGTAGAACTTCTCTGCCCATTGCCTCGCCTAAACCGATGTTGTCTTGCTGTCCTCGCTTTGCGGCAGAATTTAAGATTTCGCCAGTTTCCCGCGCCGCGCCGAAATCACCTTTACTTAAAGTCGCGTCAACATCTTCGGAAGTAAATCCAACAAGAGCAATTTCCGTATCGTGAACCAAAACCGAGCCGTTGGAAGCAATTGCGGACACAAAACCGCGCTTCATCAAATCAATAATTACCGGCGCAAGTCCTGTTTTAACAATATGACCACCGATGCCCCAAACTATCGGTTT
>JACCYR010000295.1 GCA_013696385.1 Acidobacteriota bacterium | reverse complement strand
TAGATGTTTTTACCGATAAAGCATTTTGCGGAAACCCTTTGGCTGTTTTTCCAGAAGCGAAGGGTTTATCGGACGAAGAAATGCAGAATATCGCCCGCGAAATGAATTTGAGCGAAACGGTTTTTGTTCTGCCTTCGGACAAAGCACTAAAAAAACTGCGGATTTTTACGCCGATTCAGGAATTGCCCTTAGCCGGTCATCCGGTTGTCGGAACTTGGAATTTGCTGGCAAATCTCGGCGTTACGCCGCAAAAAGAAAATGGAATTATCGAAATCAAACAAGAATTAAAACTCGGCGTTCTGCCCGTCGAAATTGAGTTTCAGAATAATAAACCGTTTAAAATCGTGATGACACAAGGGAAGTTTGAAGCCAGAGAAATTGTTTCTGATGAAAAAGAAATTGAAAAACTGGCGGCTGGTTTAGGACTGGAAATTTCCGATTTATCTGTGCGTGAAAATTTGCCAATTCAAGTTGTTTCAACGGGCATTAAAGCATTAGCCGTTCCGCTTGCATCGCTTGATGCCGTTAGTCGCTGCCGGATAAATCCGATATTGTTGAGCGAAGTTTATCTCGCGCACGGCGCAATTGGTTGTTATGTTTTTACGTTTGAAACAGTCGAAGAAAATTCGCGGATTCACGCCAGATTTTTCGCGCCCGACGATAATATTATGGAAGACGCGGCAACCGGAAGCGCGGCTGGTTCATTGTCCGGTTATTTGGTTTACCACCAAGCGATGGACGATAATAAATTTACGATTGAACAGGGCGATTTTATGAAACGTCCGAGCCGGATTTATGCAGAAGTTACAGGCGAAAAACGAAACATTGAAAAAGTCCGCATCGGCGGAAGTTCGATTATTGTGGCGAAAGGTGAAGTCTTTTTATAGAGTTTTTGCAGGAATTAAAAGAAATGCTCGCGGCAGGAGTTGAACCTGCGGCTTTTTCCTTCGGAGTCAATAGCCCGCTAATTCCAATACTTTTCAACTCATTCAAAAAACTTTCAAAAACGCCTGTAAAACAGTCTTTTCACATTGACTTGTCTTTCAATCTATTTCAAACTGTTTGTATTCACACCGTATTTTAATGTGTGAATAAGGGTGTGAATTATGGATATAAAAAGTAAAGTCTTCAAACGCAAGACCGGCAAAAGCGCGGGCAAATGGATTGTCCGCATTGAGTATTTTGACGACATCAAAGGCAAAAAATGTTATATGGAACGCCACGCCGACAAGCGCGGCGCGGCAACCGATTTGAGAAACCGCCTTGTTGACGAAGTGCAAAAAACGCACGGTCAAATGCAGACCGGCGAAAAAATGACATTCTGCGACTTGGCGGAAATCTGCGAAAGAAATTTTTACCAACCCGCCGAAATCGTCGAAGGCAGAAAAGTATCCGGCGTTCGTTCCGTCGTTGCCGCTCAATCTCATTTGAAAGTTCTAAAAAAGTTTTTCGGCAAGCGGCGAATTCGTGCAATCAAAACCGAAAGTCTTTTTGACTATAAACTTTGGCGACTGAAAACAGATTCGGAACGCACGGGCGAACCCGTCAAAATCTCAACCGTCAACCGCGAACTCTCATCAATGCGTAAAATGATGCGCTTTGCCTTCTCCAGCGGCTGGATACTCAAAGACATATTTTTCAATTCAAAAGTCATTGACGGATCGGCGGAAATCGAAAGACATAGAATTTTGACCTTATCCGAAGAAAAGCGGCTGCTTGACGCTTGCGAAGGAATGCGCGAAGTAACTTACACGCGAAAAATCAGAGGCATTGAAGAAGAAATTACGGCAACCGTCAATGTTGATAATCCGCAGCTTAAAGCAATGATTAATTTAGCAATTGATTCGGGAATGCGGCGCGGCGAAATCTTCAAACTCAGGTGGAATGATATTGATTTTAATAACAATATAATTCGGATCGTCGGCACGAATACCAAAACCGAACGCGAAAGACTTGCGCCATTGTCGGACCGGGCGAAAGCCGAACTCGAATCATTAAAAACAATCACCAAAGGCGAAAGACCTTTTCCGCTGACAACGATCAATCGTTCATTCGGAAACGCCAAACAAGCGGCTGACATTGACGATCTGCATTTTCACGATCTGCGCCGGACGGCAATCACGCGCTGGATCGCACAGGGAACGCCGCTGGCACTTGCCGGGAAGTTTGCCGGACACACGCAGCTTCAAACGACTTTGAAGCATTACACGGCGACGGACGCGGCAAGTATCAAAGAAATCAATGAAAAGTTGAATGCGTTTAATCTGCAAAATGACAGTGATCAAAATATCAGTGAGTTGGTAAATTAAAAATTTCGGCTGTTCTTACGTAAGATTCGCTATCTTGCGGACAAGCGCAAAACCTGATGCGCCGAACAGCCGAATGTTTTCAGGAAAAGCTAACAGGTGAAGCAATGAAGAAAAAAGTAAATAAAGACAGCGAAG
>JACCYR010000174.1 GCA_013696385.1 Acidobacteriota bacterium | reverse complement strand
GCGCCGTTTTCTTCGATTCCGCAAGTTTTGCCGTAAATAGTTTCATTTGTTAAAACCGCCCGAACTTCTTTGCCGAAAGCGTAAGAAGAACGCCGTGTCCATTTCCGCCGAATTTTCTCCGCGCCGTCTTCGCTAGTTAGAGTTTTGTAACAACTTAAGAATTTCGTGGTTAAATTTTCAAGTAGGTTTTCCAAATTTGGTATTTCATTTGTTTCCGCTTCGATTGATGTTGCAATTTCGCTGAATTCCAGCGGAAAATCCGATGATTTCAAATTGATGCCGATGCCGACGACAACTGCCAAACCTTTTTTTGTTTCTATTGCTTCCGCCAAAATTCCGCAAATTTTTTTTCCGCTGATGTGAATGTCGTTTGCCCATTTAATATCTGGGTTTAATCCAAACGTCTGACGCAAAACGTCCGTTACGGCAACCGCACTCATCAACGTCAGAAGCGGCAAAAAACGAGCTTCAATTTTTGGGCGCAGAATAATACTGAAATAAAGTCCCGCATTTTTTTCAGAATTCCAAACTCTGCCGTGCCGACCGCGACCGCGAGTTTGCTCTTTGGCGACGATGCACAAACCTTCATCTGCGCCCATTTTTGCTTGGCGCAAGGCTTCTGTATTGGTTGATTCGATTGAATCGAAGCGAAGAATCATGAAATTCATATCTGAGGTTCAGAGTACACGCTTTAGTTGCTCACTTTCTGCAGAAGCCCGCACGAAGTAAGGGCGCAATCGTTAAGAACACACTTACTTCGTGCGTGTTTCCGCATTTTTGAGAAAATCCTATTTAACTTTGAACATTAAATCGGCTTCCACAAAGAATCGGCGTAATAATTTTTGCTGTCGAAAAAGTTTTTCTCAATTTGAAAACCGCTCTCTTTTGCCAATTCTTCAATCATTTTTAAGCTATATTTCTGCGAAATTTCCATAAAAATTGGTTCCCACGCCTCAAAGTCGAAGTTTTTATTGAGTGATTCAATAAAAACCGTCTGCTTTTTTTGGCTGATTAAAAACGACCGCGCTGCGCCTTCAATCGGATGATAAATGGCATAATGACTAAATTCCTTTGGGTCAAAATTCGCGCCGAGTTCGCGGTTTACTCGTTTCAACAAATTAATGTTAAAAGCATCAGTTACACCTTGTTTGTCGCTGTAAGCGTCGAGAATCGTTTGCGGGTCTTTCTGCAAATCAAAGCCGATGAACAATAAATCGTTTTTGTTCATTACCGCCCGCAAACCCGTAAAAAATTCCTTTGCCTGCTCTTGCCTAAAATTTCCGATGTTTGAGCCAAGAAACAAAATAATTTTTTTTTTGGAAGTTTTTGCGCCGAGAGTTTTTAATGTTTTAAAGTAATCGCCTTGTTTGGTTTGTATTCTAAGCTGCGGAAATTCCTTTTCAAATTTTGCCGTCAAGGTATTCAACGCTTTCGCCGAAATATCAATTGGAATATATGTAAATCCAGCATTTTGCTTGAGAAAATAATCAACCAAGAGAGAAGTTTTCGTGCCGTCGCCCGCACCGAGTTCGATTAAATCAAACGGCGAATCGTCGGCATTAAAAGCAGAAAAAATCTCGTTCGTTTGTTCGGAAAAAATTTCAAATTCGGCGCGTGTCAAATAGTATTCGGGCAGTTTCATAATTTCCTGAAAGAGCCGACTGCCTTCGTCGTCATAAAAATACTTTGAAGAAAGAAATTTCGGAGAGGCGGATAAACCTTGCGTTACATCGTCGGCAAAAGTGTTTTGTTTTATTTTAATTGAAGTTTGCATCTTACCTGCCAAGTTTGAATTTACTTTTTTACATTCAGATTAAATATAAGCGAACAATTTTTGAGAATTAATCCCCTTACAAAATATAATAAGTTGAATTCATATACCAATCCAGTCAATTATTTCAGGTTCAAAGTGCGTCCCTTTTCTAAAATACTTAATGTAATGTTTATTTGAAATTTTCATTTTGTCATTGATTTTGCTTGCATCTGTAAATAACTTTGTATTCTCTTATATAGATATTGTTGTTATACATTGATTTTGATAGTGCTGTATAATTGACGAACTCACTCGTAGAATGTAAGTTAGTATATTCAAACAATCCGGCTGTTGTCAGGGAAACTACATGAAATGATAGGTAATACAGAAAAAGATAATTTGCCGACAACGCAAGATTCTGAAATTTGTTATCGTCGTTTATTTGAGTCGGCATGCGACGGAATTCTGATTCTTGATGCGGTAACGCGAAAAATCACCGATGTGAATCCCTTTATGGTTGAGTTGTCGGGCTACTCGCGGGATGAATTTCTCGGTAAGGAACTCCGGGAAATAGGTTTGCTCAAGGATGAGGAAGCCGGCAAAACTGCTTTTCGAGAATTGCAGGAGAAGGGATATATCTGTTACGAAGCCTTGCCGCTCGAAACAAAAACGAGTGGTTGTCGTGAAATAGAGCTTATCGGTAACCTCTACGCGGAGGGCGACCACCAGGTTATTCAATGCAACATTCGTGACATCACCGATCGTAAGCGAGCGGAAGCAGCTCTCGAAAAAAGCGAGCAACAGTATCGTTTCCTGAGCGAAGGCATTATGCATCAGGTTTGGACGGCGCGACTGGACGGTAAATTAGATTATGTGAACGGTCGCACGCTTGAATACTTCGGACGGACATTCGAGCAAATGATTGGCGATGGCTGGCAATCCTTCGTTCACCCGGATGATGTAGCCGGTTGTCTCAAACGCTGGAAAAAATCGCTGGAAACGGGCGAATACTACGAAGTCGAATTTCGTCTCAAAAAAGCCGACGGAACTTATTGCTGGCATTCTGGACGCGCTACCGCCGGACGCGACTCGGACGGAAAGATTATCAAATGGTTCGGAACGAACACGGATATTAAC
>JACCYR010000156.1 GCA_013696385.1 Acidobacteriota bacterium | reverse complement strand
GCACTTGCGAAGCGCGAATGCCGACGACAATCACGTCAAAGCCCGACAAATCACCATTCGTTAAATCATTTTCTTTTAATAATTTGGCTGACAAATCCATTTGCCGAATCGCTTCGGGAACGCTGTCCCCGCTGCCCATTATATAACCGACTTTGACGGGCGCAACTTTCAAATCTAAAACAATAACTTTCGTTTTTGCTTCGGTGTAAAAGTGATGCGTTTGAATATGCGGATAAGCAATTTCGTGCATCGTTTGCGTAAAAGTTTCGTCGTTTGCCGCAGTTGCCTGTGCGCTAAGTTCAAAATCGGAGATTTTGAACTTAGCGGGAATCGTCAATTCAAACACAACGAAAGTATTTTCGCCTTTGTTTTTAAGATTAAAAGTTGCCGCCGCCGGTGTAATTTTCCAACTGTCCGGCACATTTAATTTTGCTTCGCCGCCAATTACTTCGGCGGAGTTATTCGTAATGCTCAAAACGATTTTTTTGGTTTGCGCTTTTTCGCTTTGCGGAATAATAAGCAAATCTTGGTCAAGACTTAAAGAAATTTTCGGCACAACATTTAAATCTCGCCGCACTTCACCGCGAATGTCGTCGGCAAACCGGAATTGAACAGGCTGTCTGAAATAAAATTCGGTTTCTTCAAATTCAAGTTTTGCAGAAGCAAAAACAATTGGCGGTTGAAACGGTAAGTTTTGATTATCGAACGGTGGTTGGACATTGAATAAATCGCCTTGTCTTTGTTTTTTCAACCAAAAAGGTTCGGTTAGTTTCGCTTCACGCCCGACTTTTACCCTGAAATATCTTGTTTGATTAGCATTCTCGCGCCGGAAAAAATTTTGATTCGTTTCTTTAGGCTCACTGATTTCGTAAGCCGTCCAATCATCAGGTATTCGTAAATTAATACTTTTTATTTCGGCATTAACGGTTTTCGGCAGGAAAACCTTAACCGTTACCAGAAAATTTTCATCGGGCGCGACGGTTTCGCGGTCGGCTAAAGCATCAATCCTGATGCCGCTCGCACGTTGAATCGCTTCGAAAAATTCTAAATTTTTCTGAGAAACGTCTGGTGTCGGGTATGCGCCGCTTAGTTGAATTTTGCCGATGGCTTTTAATCCTTCGCGCAAAATCGGTATGATTTTCTGCGGATTGTTCGGCTCATACTCCTTTAAAGCCCGTTTAGCCGCAGTTGAAATTTTGGACAGTTCCGCTTTTTCTTCAACTTCGGAAAAATTGGTTTTTTGCGTTGCTTTAATTCCCGTATCAATACTTGTATCAATTCCATCAAAAACGCTTTGTTCGTTTTCAACTTTCGGCACTTTGCTCTCAATTAAATTCAAACCCGAAAATTGGTCGCCGCGAAATTCCAAAACGCCTTGTTCCTGCGTTTTATGCTGGCTTCTGCCTTCCATCGCAATTTCAAAATACGAGCGTCCGAGCAGAAAATCATATTCGCCCGTATTGATTTTCAAAGTCGGTTCGGCGGTTGACCGAAAACCTTGCTCAACGTAAAATTTCAAAACTTGCCATGGCGTTCCCGAATCTATACATTGATTCATATCGGCGGCGGCTTTGACTGCAAGCGGCGTAATATAACCGGCGTATTGATGTTGCCCGTGTCCGTCGGCGGGCGTTCCCGAAAAGCGTGAAATAACGACCAGCGGACGAAATGTGCGAATGGCGCGAACCGTGTCGCACAAAATTATTTTTTCGTCCCACTTTTCTTTGGCTTCCGCAAGAGTTTTTGAGAAACCGTAATCGTAAGCGCGTGTAAAAAATTGCTGTGCGCCGTCAAGTCGTCTGGCTTGAAGAAGTTCTTCGGTGCGAATCACGCCCAGAGATTCAGATAATTCTGCACCGATAATGTTTTGCCCGCCGTCGCCGCGTGTCAGCGAAAGATAAGCTGTCCGCGCATTTTCGCCGCGTGCTAAATAGGCAAGAAGCGCGGAATCTTCGTCGTCTGGGTGTGCGCCAATCATCATCACGCTTTTCGTTGTGTTCAAGCGTTCGAGCAGTTGTCCCAAACCGGTTGCGCCGTAATCATAAACGGGGCGAACCTGCGCTTTGATTTCCCGCAAAGGCGCAAAGACGCAAAGAAAAGATAAGACAAAAGTAAAAAGGTAAAAAGTGAAATTATTCCGAACTTTTGCCATTTTACTTTTTACTTTTGCTTTGTTTTTATCCGTGTGCATCTGTGGACAAATCTCCTTTTTTTACTGTCAAACTGATTAAATATCCAAACAAAACTGTGACCAAACAACCGATGACATTAAACCATAAAAACTCGATGTTGGTATAGAAACTTGCAATCCAAACCGATGCGATGCCGAACAACAAACCGAAAAACGCGCCACGCGCCCGCGCCCGTTTGACGACAAACGCCAAAACAAAAACGCCTAACAATGAACCGTAAAAGAACGAGCCGAATTTGTTGACGACTTCAATTAAAGAACCTAAATTCGTTGCATAAATCGCTACGATGCAGGCAAATATTCCCCAAATAAAAGTCGAGATTCTGCCGACGGCGACAAAATGCGCATCGGTTGCGTCGGGTTTATAAAGCCTACGATAAAAATCAATCGTCGTGGCAGTTGCTAGCGCGTTGAGTTCCGCCGCTATCGAACTCATTGCCGCCGCAAAAATCGCCGCGATAATTAAACCGATAACGCCCATCGGCATATTTTGGACGACAAAGGTCGGGAAAACGTAATTGACATCGTTGAAATCTTTTTCGCCGTTAGCGGATTTGATGAATTCGACGGCATTTTTGCGCGTTTTGTTGAATTTGTCGTTTGCCTGTGTGTAATCTTTTCTGGCGATTGCACTTGCCGTTTCGTCCGTCTGTTTTTCGGCGGAAACAAAATCAAGCGCGGCTTTTTCGCGCAAAGTGTGGACTAGTTTGTATTCGTTTTCAAGCGCTTTGTATTCGGCGGCGCGTTCTCCGTAAGCGGCTTTTTCCGCCTGAACGGAATTGAAAATCATTGGCGGCGCATTGAATTGGTAAAAGACAAAAACCAAAACGCCAATCAGCAAAATAAAAAACTGCATCGGGATTTTCAGAAACGCGCTCATCA
>JACCYR010000153.1 GCA_013696385.1 Acidobacteriota bacterium | reverse complement strand
CGGGCGCGGTTGTCGTCCAAGGTTCGCGGCAGATTACGCGCGGTTTCGGGAAAGAAAACGGTTTATCAATCTACGCGCCGGTTATCGTCAAATACCGCGACGAAAAAACCGATGCTTCGACGAAATTGGAAGACTATCTGAGATAAACCTAATTCTAAAAGGTTACTTTGACCATTCATCCGCAATAGTAACATCAACTTTGACTGGAACTTTTTTGATATATTCTTCGCCCGCCGCACACATTGCTTTGTCCAATTTGTCGGCAATTCGCTCGGCTTCGCCCGCGTCGGCTTCGACAATAATTTCATCGTGGACGATGTTGACGAGTTTGGCGGAAGTTCCGCGAATTTCATTATGCAAAAGCCGCAAGGCGCGTTTTAAAATATCAGCGGAACTTCCCTGGATAGGCATATTCATTCCGTTGCGCCGCGCCGAAGCGATTTGTGTGCGGTCGTTTTCATCAAACCGAAACCGCATCATTCTGCCCGAAGCGGTTCGCGCAATTCTATTTGATAAAACTTTTTGTCCGGCTTCGCGCAGCCAAGCGTCAAGTCCGCGATAGGTCGCAAAATAGCGGCGCATAATATTTTCGGCTGCGGTTTGTTTTAAACCTGTCATTAACGCAAAACGCTGTGAGCCGATACCGTAGACAACGCCGAAATTTAAGCGTTTGGCAAAACTTCTCTGTTCGGACGTAACGTCTTCGGGTTTGACGTTGAAAACCTGCGCGGCGGCTGTCGTGTGAAAATCTTCGCCCGATTGAAAGGCTTTGATAAAATTTTCGTCGCCGGAAAATTCCGCCAAAATCCGCAGTTCAACTTGCGAATAATCGGCGGTAATCAGCTTTCTGCCGTCGGGCGCACGAAAACAGCGGCGATATTCCTGCTCGTGCGGAATCTGCTGAATATTTGGTTTAGAACATGAAAATCGACCTGTCGGCGCACCGATTTGGCGAAAGTCGGCGTGGATTCTGCCGGTTTTTGGTTCGATAAATTCTAAGATATTTTCGCCGAAACTCGATAGAGATTTTGCCACGCCGCGATATTCAAGCAGTTTGGCGACAACCGGATAATCCGCCGCAAGCGGTTGAAGTTGCCAGCCGCGCGTCGTCGCCGGAACGGGAACGCCGAGATTTTTCAGCGCGTCCGTAACTTGCGTTTGCGAATCGAGATTTATTTCCGTAACGCCAAAGAGCGAGGCTTGCGCGACACCTGCCGAAAGCAGATTTTGTAATTCATCGGCAACTTTCGCCTGCACTATTTTTACCTTTTCGAGCTGCTCGCGCCAACGTGCTTCGTCCAAATAAAAGCCATTGAGTTCCATCGCGGCAATCGGCATCACGCAACCGAATTCGAGTTTTGCCACGCTAATTAATTCGTCTGCTTTTAATTTTTCCAACATTTTTTCGCGCAGCGGAATCATCGTCGCCGCATCTTTGGCGGCGTATTCAATTTGCGATTGCGAAAGTTCCGGCGCGTTCCAATCACTGACTTGTTCCGATTTATCGAGTTCCGTGCCGAGAAAATAACTCGTAACTTCCGCCAAAGAATGTCGGCGGTCTTGGTCGCCTGCCGCAATAAGTTGACTGGCTAAAAGCGTGTCGAAAACGCCGCCGAGTTCCGCGCCCAAATGATGTTTCACCCATTTTGCGTCAAACTTGGCGTTGTGCGCGATTTTTATTGGTTTATCGGCAGAGAGAAGTTCACGAAGCGGTGCGAGTTCTTCCGATGTCCGCAAATCGCCTCGCGTCGCAAACGGTTTTAAATCAATAACTTGCGTATCTTTGCCATTGCTTAACTGCACGAGGCGCACATCGCCTCGATACGGGTCGAGCGCAGTCGTTTCCGTATCGAAGCCTAAATAATCTTCCGTTTTAAGCCCGTCACATGCTTTTTGCAAAGTTGCCGCGTCGGTAATAAGCTGAAAATAGATTTCCATAATTCGTTAGTGGTAAATTGTTAATGGTTAATTGTAACTTTGCCGCCGAAAATTTAACAATTAACGATTTACTATTTACCATTTACGTTTTTTCATTTATACTTACAAAAGTTTGCTTGAAGATTTTTAATTAAATAGTTTGGAAGAATAGAGCAAACGCTAAAGATTACAAGATTTTTACAGTATTTTAGTTTTATTGAAAGAGAATTTACAAGCGGGTTCGAGCGCGTTTAATTAGAAACACTTTGCGCTCCCTGCTTTTAAAAAGGGCGATTCGTTTATCGCTTTTGAAAAAAACGAGATTCCTGCGTGAGAAAACTCAAAATTCCGAATGGTTTTGGAAATCAATTCCGAAAACATGGTAAATCAAATAAATAACGCAAAATCTGCTCTATCCAACCGAGCTAAAGGCTAGGTCTGTAAATTTTCTAAAATCCAAGTGTCTGCCCGTCCGAAAATAAATCTTCAAGCCATAAAAGTAGTCAGTGGTCAGTGGTCAGTGGTCAGTAAAAAATATTTTTGACACACATTTGTCCTCTAATTTATAACCTCTGACGTTTAGCACCTTAAATTTAAGAAAATATGTCAAAAGAAATGATTATCAGCGTCAATGGACGCGAAAAAAAGATTGCCATACTCGATAATGGGCGTGTCAGCGAATTTTATATTGAACGCGGCGACGAGGAAAATGCGGGCATTGTCGGCAATATCTACAAAGGGCGCGTGATGCGGGTTTTGCCCGGAATGCAGTCGGCGTTTGTCGAAATCGGGTTGGAACGCGATGCGTTTCTCTATGTTTCCGATTTCTTTGATGAAGAAGAAGAAATCGAACGCATCGTGATGGAAAAGTCGAAAAAATCTTCGCCCGAAGATGCGGCGCGAGAAGCAACTGATAAAATTCAGAGAGCGCGGCTTGAACGCGAAAAACAAATAGAATCGGCGCAAGAACTCGCCTTAGCGGAAACGACGGAAGAAGCCGAACCGTTAGAAGACGAAGAAATCGTCGAAGTCGCCGAAATTGAAGAAATCGCCGAAGTCAAAGAAGTTCAGCCAAGAGGCAAACGCAGCAGGTCGCGGCGTGGTAAAAAATCACAAGAATTCGCGCCGGAAAAACCGCAATTCGACGAAGAAAAAGCGGAACAAGAATCTAAAACCGAAGCGCGGGAAGAAGTAGAAAAAGAATCTGAAATGAAAGTGTGGGAAGAAATCGAACCGCTTTTTGAAATGAAAGATTCCGGCTTTGAGCGCATTATTGACGACGAAGAAACGACGGGCGATATGTTCAAAGACGCTTATATGCAGGAAGCGATTATTGACCAAGTTCGCGCCATCGAGTTTGATATGGAAAGCGCGGGAACGGCGGAAGTTGGTTCGTTAATCGGTTCGGTCGGCGAAGCAGAAAATAAATTTGAGCGCATCGCCGACGAAGATGAACAGGAAAGCGAAACTTCAAAATCTAAAAGAAGCCGCGGAAATCGCGGCGGCAGAGGTAGAGGCAAATCCGCTAAAGAAACTGAAAAAATAAAAGAAGAAACCAAAGCCAAATCCGCAAAAAAAGATTCGGCGAATAATCAGACCGCTTCTAAAAACAAAAAATCAAACGCAAAATCTGTGGATGAAGATAGAAAAACTAAGACATCCTCTAAATCTGCAAGCGGCAAAAATGCAACCAGAGACGAAACGCTCAAAGACGCGCAAGCCAGCGTCAAAGAACCAAATGATATGGCGGAAATGGCTGTTCGGCGCGGTGGGCGCGGACGGCGACACACCGGTCCAACTCCGCAGACGAAACCGGAAGAAACAAGTTCAAACGAAAAGACCGATACTCGTTATCAAAGCGGCAACGGCAACAGACGCGACACGCGCCGTGAGCGTCCGTCGCAGCCGACAATTACGGATTTACTGCGCGAAGGTCAGGAAATTCTTGTGCAGATTGCAAAAGAACCGATTGCGCGAAAAGGTGCGCGGATAACTTCGCACATCGCGCTTCCCGGTAGATTTCTTGTTTATATGCCGACGATTGAACACTTGGGCGTTTCGCGCAAAATCGAATCTGCCAGCGAACGCGCCCGATTGCGGACTTTGATTCAAAAAATTAAACAGGAAGAAGAAGTTCCGTCAGGCGGATTCATTGTCAGAACGGCGGGAGTTGGAATATCGGATGAAGATTTGCGCCAAGATGCGCGGTATTTAATCAGAACTTGGTTAGACCTCAAAAAAGACGCAGACAAAGCAAAATCGCCCGCGCTCGTTCACCAAGATTTAGACATTATTCAACGTCTTTTGCGCGACCAGCTTTCCGACGAATTTACGGCGATTCGCGTAGATTCCGAAGAAGAATATCAACGAA
>JACCYR010000293.1 GCA_013696385.1 Acidobacteriota bacterium | reverse complement strand
ATCTAAAACAATCCAAAATCCAAAATCCAAAATCCAAAATCTGCCGATCGGAATTTTTGACAGCGGCGTTGGCGGTTTGACTGTCTATCACGCACTGCATAATCGTCTGCCGAATGAATATTTTATTTATCTCGGCGATACGGCGCGTGTTCCTTACGGGACAAAATCGCTGGCGACGATTGAACGCTACGCGATTGAGAATTCGCAGTTTCTGGCTTCACGCGGAATTAAAATTCTGGTCGTCGCCTGCAATACGGCTTCCGCGCTTGCCTTGCCGAAAATCCGCGAAAAAATTGATGTTGACGTTGTCGGCGTAATCGGACCTGGTGCGAGAGAAGCCGTCAAAATCACTAAAGAAAAAGGAATTCCCAAAATCGGCGTAATCGCAACGGAAGCCACCGTTCAAAGCCGAGCGTATTCGGAAGCGATAAGAAAAGCCTCGGAAAAAGCGGAGATTATCGAAACGCCTTGTCCGCTTTTTGTGTCTTTAGCCGAAGAAAATTGGACGCGAGAGCCGGAAACTTTCTCAATCGCCAAAAAATACCTGCAAAAAATTGTTAATGCAAAAGTTGACGCGCTTGTTTTGGGCTGCACACATTACCCGATTCTGCGCGGCGTAATTCAACAAACCGTCGGTGAAAATGTTACACTCATTGATTCCGGTGAAGCGACTGCCGAAGAAGTCGAGAAATTACTAAACGAAAAAGACTTGGCAAATCCGCAGAAAGTTAAAGGCAAACGCCGTTTAGGCGACGATTTAGACCATTTTTACGTAACGGACGCGGCTGAAAGATTCGCCCGCGTCGCCGAAAGATTTTTGGGCGTAAAGCCTGCGAAACTCGAAGCAATCGAAGTTTTCGGCTTTGATGAATTAAAGAATTAATAATATAAAAACAATTTGAAACCACAGATCCACACAGATAAACGCAGATGAAAAATAGATTAATAAAAGATTTTATCCTGTAAATCTTGTTTTGATTTTATCTGAATTAATCTGTGTATATCTGTGGTTAAAATGATTTTAATAATGAATTATATACGAATAGACAATCGAACACACGACCAACTGCGACCGACTAAAATCACGCCGAACTTTGCGCCGTATGCCGAAGGGTCGGCTTTGATTGAAGTAGGCAACACAAAAGTTATCTGCACGGCGACGGTTGAAGAGCGAGTTCCACCTTTCCTGCGAAATAAAGGTGTTGGTTGGGTAACGGCGGAATACGCAATGCTGCCGCGGGCGACGCACACGCGCACCAACCGCGAAATAATGCGTCCGTCGGGCAGAACGCAGGAAATTCAGCGTTTAATCGGGCGCAGTCTTCGCGCCGTCGTTGACACGAAACTTTTGGGCGAACGACAGATTTTTATTGATTGCGACGTGCTTCAAGCCGACGGCGGAACGCGCTGCGCTTCGATTACGGGCGCGTGTGTCGCGTTGGCTTTAGCGGTGAAAAATCTGCTTCAGCAAGGCAAAATAAAGAAAAACCCGATAATCAACGAAGTTGCGGCAGTCAGCGTCGGGATGGTTGAAAACACGCCGATTCTCGATTTGTGTTATGAAGAAGATTCAAACGCCGGAGTTGATATGAACATCGTCTGCACGGGTGCGGGAAAGTTTATCGAAATTCAAGGCACGGCGGAACGCGCACCATTTAACCGCGAACAAATGAACGCAATGCTCGAACTCGCGGAAAAGGGCGTTGAGCAGCTTTTCACTATTCAGCGTTATGCTTTGAACGGATAGTAATGTTAAGTAAAAAATTCTTTCGCGGGAATTACTTCGAGTTTCGGCATCACTCTTTGTAAAAGTTCGTAATCGCGGATGTTATCGGTAACGATGAAACATTTGTGCATAAAAGAACTGCGGGCAATCAGAGCATCGTTTTGCAAAGCGGTTGGCGAAAGATTTTTACCAATCAATTTAAGATGTCATAAACGGCTGACGGCTTTCGCGGCGATTATCCAATCGGTTCTGGTCGGAATAAGCAATCTATTAGTTTTATTGAAAACGTTTTCCCAAGCCTCGTATTTTTGCAAAGTTGATTCGTCAATCAACGAAGCAATCAATTCATACAAAACCACGCTCGAAAAATGGAAAGAATCAATGTTGTCGTCTATCTATTTTTTGTAAGACGAAAACACCGATGTATCAAGTAAAGGATGTTCCATATTTTTCTTCTTCTTCTTCCAAAGCCTGCAAAAATTCGTGTGTCGCTTTTTTTAACTCCTTTTGCAGTTCTGTAAGTTTCTTGGGCTTTTTGAAATCTTTGGCACGCGGCAGATGCGAATAATCGCGCAAACCATTTCCGTTTGAGTTTTCGATTGTTTCTTTTTTCTTCGGTATAACTTTTACCTCCGACGTGATTATACCAAAACTATAATGCGAATAAAACTTTGATTTGTTTGCCGAACTTGCCTATAATGAAACGAATCTAAAAGATAAATTTAATGTTTCACGAAAATCAACAAATCGGCAATTACATTCTTATCAGAAAACTCGGGCGCGGCGGTTTCGGCGAGGTTTGGTTAGCAGAGAAACGCGCCAAATTCGTTACCACAAAAGTCGCCGTCAAACTTCCGC
>JACCYR010000108.1 GCA_013696385.1 Acidobacteriota bacterium | reverse complement strand
AGCCTGATGAAAAGAAAAATAAATCAAATAAAAATCGCGGGATTTTTAACTTCTGCAATCGTCTGTTTTGGTTTTAATTTCGGCGTTTTGGTTACAGCGCAAAGCGTTAAGGATCAACGAGTGATTGAAAAACCAACGCCTACGCCGACTCCAACACCAACCGTTACGCCAATGCTGACGGCGACGCCAACGCCGGTTTCCGTTCAAACCGTCGCGGACTTGCAATCGCAGATTCGCTCTCGTTTGGCGCGTCCTGAACTTTGGCGCGGGCAAGTCGGCGTGAAAATCGTTGCGCTCGACACAGGCAAAACTGTTTTTGAACAAAACGCCGAAAAATACTTTATGCCTGCCTCGAATATGAAAAGTTTTACGGTTGCCACCGCGCTTGAAAAACTCTCGCCCGATTTTCGCTTTGTAACGAGCGTCTACGCGCCCGCAGTGCCTGACGCAAACGGCACAATTCGCGGTGATTTGACGATTTACGGGCGCGGCGACATTTCGTTTTCGACGGCGTTTAATGACGGAGATTATTACAAAGGTTTAGATGTTTTGGCGGAAAAAATCGTGCAGGCAGGCGTAAAACGGATTGAAGGAAATTTGGTCGGCGACGAAAGTTATTTTTCGGGCAATCCGATTCCGGCAAGCTGGGAATGGGACGATTTGCAATGGTATTACGGCGCGGAAATTTCGGCTCTCGGCGTTAATGATAACGCGGTTGATTTGTCCGTAAAACCGAGTTCGGTTAATCAGCCGTGTTTTGTTCAAACCTTGCCAATTAACACGATTGTAAAAATTGTCAATCGCTGTACAACCTCCGCATCCGACACAAAGCGCGATCTTCAAGTCTTAAAAAAACTAGACCAAAATGTTTTGGAAATTACCGGCACAATGCCGCCCGGCGACAAAGGTTTCAGCGGTTCTGTCTCCGTTTCTCATCCTGCCGAACTTTTTGTTGCAACGCTGCGCGGACTTCTGCTCAAAAAAGGCGTGATGATTACAGGACAAAATAAGTTTATCGGCACGAAAGACAAAGCCATTTCAGCAGCCGCTTCCGTTGTTGCGCCAATCGAAATTGCCAAACTTGAATCGCCGCCGCTCGGTTTAATCGCGGCAAAGACGATGAAACCAAGCCAAAACCTTTACACGGAAACAATTTTGTGGACGCTCGGCGAACAAGTCGGCGATAGAACCGACCCGAAAAAGATAAGTGCGGAGCGCGGACTGTCAGTCGTGCAAAACTTCTTGCTGCAAGCAGGAATTCCTTCAGACAGCGTTATTCAATGGGACGGCTCCGGGCTTTCGCGGCATAATCTGATTACACCGAATTCCGTCGTTCAGCTTTACTCCTATATGGCGCGAAGCCGTTACGCGCAAGTTTGGCGCGACGCGCTGACTATCGGCAGCGTTGACGGAACTTTGCGAAACCGTTTCAAGGGAACATCCGCCGCCGGAAATGTGCGCGGAAAAACCGGCACGATTGACCAAGTTTCCGCGCTTTCAGGTTATGTTAATACCGCGGCGGGCGAAAGGCTTGTTTTTTCAATTTTGGTTAACGGCGTTGTTGATTCAAAAGTCCGGCAAGCCGCGATAGACGATATTGTTGTTGCTTTGTCCAATTTTAAGGGAAAAATGAATCAGTAATTTTCCTCGAACTGCCGATAATTAAATTAAAAAAAGAGCAAAAATGATTGAGAATTTTTGCTCTAATTTTTTTATTTGCCTTTTAAAACATTCAAAATTTTATCGTGAATGCCACCGAAACCGCCGTTTGACATAATCGCCACGACATCGCCTTCTTTCATTTCGGGCGCGAGATGTTCGACAATCGAATCGGCATCGGGAAAGCTCATCGCCGGTTTGCCTTGCAGTTTGATTTGTTCGACAAGTTCTTCCGTGTCTAAAACTTTGCCGAGTTCGCTGGCTTTCGATGTATTATAAACGCCGGCAATAATCACATAGTCTGCATATGTAAAGGCTTTTTCATATTTTTCTTGAAAGATCGCCAGCCGCGATGACCACGAACGCGGCTCGAAAACCGCAATCAAACGCTTGCCTTCGTATTTCACTTTTAATGCCTTCAAGGTTTCTTCAACCGCCGTCGGATGATGCGCGAAATCATCAATGACGGTTACGCCGCTTTCAACTCCGCGAACTTCGACGCGCCTTTTAACCGATTTAAAAGTGCGAAACGCTTGATTGATTTTTTCTTTGGAAATTCCCCAAGCGTCCGCCGCGATTATTACCGCCAAACAATTCCGCACATTAAATTCGCCGATTAAATGAGTTTCAAATTCGCCCCACGAATGCTCGTCTTTGAAAACCGTAAAGCGCGTCGCATCGCCCGAAAAATCAATATAACGTGCCTGCCATTTTGCATCATCCGACGTTCCGAAAGTTTCGATATTAGTATGAAGTTTGCCGTGCTGCTCAATCAGAACCTCGCGCACAACCGGCGAATCAACGCCGACAATCAAGCGTCCGTTTGACGGCACAAGATTCATCAAACGCGAAAACTCAAACTTAATATCGTCCAAATCGTCATAAATATCGGCGTGGTCAAATTCAATGTTGCCCACAATCGCAATTTCAGGAAGGTAATGCATAAACTTCGGCTTCTTATCAAAATAAGCTGTGTCATATTCGTCGCCTTCGATAACGAAAAAATCGCTCTCCGCCACACGAAAACTCGCGCCAAAATTCTGCACAATTCCGCCGACGAGAAAAGACGGATTTAGCCCGCCACTCTCGGCAACCCAAGCGGCAATACTCGTCGTCGTCGTTTTTCCGTGAGTTCCCGCAACAACCAAACTGCGCCGTCCGCGAATAAATTCTTCTTTGACAATTTCCGCCTGCGAGCGATAAACGAGTTTGCGATTTAAGACTTCTTCAAGTTCCGCGTTGCCGCGCGAAATTGTATTGCCGACAATCACGCAATCCGCGCCGACATCGGCATTTTCCGCCTTGTAACCGTTGATAATTTCAATGCCAAGTTCTTCAAGCTGCGTTGACATCGGCGGATAAACATTCTGGTCTGAACCCGTAACCTTATGTCCACGCGCCTGCAGCATTCCCGCCAAGGATGCCATCGCCGTCCCGCAAATTCCGATTAAGTGATAATGCATTATTTGATTTTGGATTTTAGATTTTGGATTTTGGATTACGTTTCACTTTCCAATTTAATGATATTTCCTGTATCCGCTCAGAAACAATTTGCCTTCTTGGTCAATCAAACCTAATTTCACGCCGTTCGCACCAGCCTATTATGCACAAAATTCAGAAAAGATTAGATTGAATTTATCTCAACGATTTCCTCACCGTTTTCTAAAAGCTCGATTGCCGTTTCTAGAGTTGAAACAAGAATTTCTTTGAGTCTTACATTGGAAGTATTTCCGCAAGTCAGCCAGATAATTGGCGGTGGTGTTCCGAATCTGTCAAGAAGAAGAAGAAAATCCCTGTCTTTTGTCATTACAATTGCGTTTGCCTTTTTTGCGGCGAGAAAAATTTCTTCATCTTCCGAATCGCGCAAATTTAAATCGCGCACCGCAACCGCATTAACCGCAAAATTCTGATTAATCCAAACGGCAATCGCGGGTGAAAAAATCACACTTACTTCGTGCGTGTTTCTGCAAAAATGAGAAGTTGTGCATCAATCCAAATCGTCATGCGGCAACGGGCAGAATCGGATGGTCAATTTTGTGCGAAGCGTATTGCAAAGCGGCGTATAAATCTTCGCGTTCGAGGTCGGGCATTTCTTTCAAAATTTCCTCTGCCGTCAAGCCATTAGCAAATAAATCAATGACATCGCTGACACGAATCCGCATTCCGCGAATGCACGGACGACCGCCGCATTGTTTTGGATTTATTGTAATTCTTTCGCTTAAATTACTCATAAATTTATTATTACAACAAAAGATTTTATTTCAAAGCCATTCTAAATTTTTCTAACGCGCCTTCGAGAATTAAATCTTCGCGGGCGATGCAGATTCGCATATATGCGTCCCAATCATCGGAATCTGCAAACGCGCTGCCCGGAACACCTGCGACTCCGGCGCGTTCCATCAGCATTTCGTTAAAAGTTAAAGCATCGTTAAACTGTTCGGGAATTTTTGCCCAAAGATAAAAAGCCGAGCCGGAATTGTAGATTTGAAAACCTAATTCGGTTAATGCTTCGGACATAAAACGGCGTTTTCCGTCAAATTTATCGCGCACTTTATCGTAATAATCTGCATCCGCCATCAGAACTTTTGACAACGCAGTTTGCAGAGGCGTTGCCGGACAAACATAAATAACATTTGCCGCCGCGTTTATCGGCGCAAGAAGCGAGCCTTTGCCGTAGGCGTAACCCAAACGCCAGCCAGAAATGTTCCACGATTTTGAGAATGAATTAACCGTTATCGTGCGTTCCCACATTCCGGGCAAAGAAGCGACGGGAATATGCGGATTTTCGCCGCAGACGTAATGCTCATAAACTTCGTCGGAAATACAAAGCAAATCGAGTTCCTGCGCGACTTCCGCGACGGCTTCGAGTTCGGTTTGCGTCATCACTTTTCCCGACGGATTAGCGGGTGTGCAGACAATAATTGCTTTCAAAGGAAACTCGCGGCGATCTTTTAATTCCCGGCATTTTCGGCGCAAAGCGTCTTTTTCAAAAGTCAGATTTTTATCTAACTCAAAAGTTTCCGTCTTTCCGCCGAATTCTTCCAAAATACGGCGATGATATGGATAATACGGCTCAAAAACGAGCGCGGATTTGCCGCGCAGATAGCTGTTTGCGATGCCGATTAATGCGCCTGTTCCGCCGTTGGTAATCATTAATTGAAACGGTTTTGCATCCACGTCGACTTCGATTCCATTATATTTTTTAATCTTTTCGGCAACCGCTTTTCGCAAATTAGCGTCGCCTTCCGAACCGCCGTAATGATTTTGGCTGGCGGCGATAATTTCAGCCGCTTCCCGCGCCAGCTGCGGGTCAATCGGCAGTTCCGATTGTCCTTGCACAAGATTAC
>JACCYR010000087.1 GCA_013696385.1 Acidobacteriota bacterium | reverse complement strand
AGTCCGTCAAAAACACACAGCAAATCACCAAAGCGATGAAAATGGTCGCGGCGGCGAAACTTAAACGCGCGACCGACCGCGTTACGGCGGCACGTCCGTTTGCCCAAAAGATGTCGGAAGTTCTCGGTAATCTGAGTGCGCGGGTCGGCGATGAGTTTTCATCTCCGCTGCTGAATGAACGCGGTGATGAAAAATACTTGATTGTTCTGGTCAGCGCGGACAAAGGTTTGTGCGGCGGGTTTAACGCCAATCTGATGAAAGCGACGCAGGCATTTTTGCGCGACAATGCCGGAAAACAAACGGAAATGATTCCCGTCGGACGCAAGGCACGCGACTTTTTCAAGCGTCGTGAAATGAATTTTGTGGAAGAATATGTCGGGTTAACCGGCTCAGGTCGCGTCGAACACAGCGAGGCGGTAGAGATTGCCGACAAAATCATCAAAACTTTCACCGAAGATGAAACTCTCGACAAAGTTTTTCTCGTTTTCACCCAATTCAAAACGGTAATGTCACAAGAGGTCAAAGTCGAACAGCTTTTGCCGATTCCGCGTCCGGCGAGTGAAGAAACGGAAAATTCCGCGCAAGCTGAATACATCTACGAACAACCGGCGGCGGAAATTTTCGGCAAACTGCTTCCGAAACAAGTCGAAACGCAGATTTATCGCGCAATGCTCGAATCGGTTGCCTCTGAACAAGGCGCACGGATGACGGCAATGGACAGCGCATCAAAAAACGCGGGGGAATTAATTGATACTTTGACCTTGAATATGAACCGCATTCGTCAGGCGGCGATTACAAAAGAAATTATTGAAGTTGTTTCCGGCGCGGCAGTTTAGTAGATAATTTTTGTTGATTTTCCGAAGTTTTTAATACGATACCTTTCAAAACATTGAGGATAGAATTATCTGAACAAGATTGATTCTATCCTTCGATATTTGCACAGGCTTCAAATAAAATCGAAAATCGTTTTTATCGCCAAAAGCAGAACCGAAAATAGAAATATTCTTTTCAGCCAAACCTCATTAATGTGCGTAACAGTTTTTGCGCCGACGTAAGCACCGACGAACATTATAACGGCGAGGATCGCGCCGAGTTTGTAATCAACTAAACCTTGCCACATAAAGATAAGCGTGGCGATTGATGACGAAAAGATGTTAATGGATTTTGTTCCCGCAACGGCTTCGGTAAAAGTCAGTCCGAAAAATGCAACGAAACAAGCCGTCAGCATCGTAACGTAACCGCCGCTGTAAAGACCGCCGTAAATTCCCAGAAGAAAAGTCAGAACGTAAGTAATTATCAGCGAATTTGCCGAAACGGTTTCTGCCTTTTGCAGACCGGCGTTGCGTTTTATCAGAGTAAAAATTGTTACGACAATCATCGAAACCGAAACGATTATCGGTATCGCCTGACTTGAAATCAGACCGACGAGGATTGCGCCGATTGCCGAACCGATAATCGTCAGCAGAATCAGCGGCGAGATTCGTTTGTAATCAATTACCTTTTGTTTCAAAAAGGGAATCGTCGCGCCGACTGCCATAAACGTCAAGCCGAACATATTTGTTGCCACGGCGACTTTTGGCTCAATGCCGAACTGAAACATTACGGGAACGGTTACAAGCGAATTGCTTCCTGTTACAACGCCAACCGCGCTGGTGATGAAAAAGAGCAGAATCAACAAAATTATCTCGGCAATCGGCATTAGTTTTTATTGTGATAGAACTTCTCATTTTTGCAGAAGCCCGCACGAGAGTCGAGGCGCAAAGGCACATTCGACTCTCGTGCGTGTTTCCGCATTTTTGAAATGAAAATCAACCGAGAAGCAGTTGAAAAATAACGGCTTCTTTTGATTTCAAATATAATTACGGTCGTGTTTCTTCCCTTGTGAATTATGCACAGCCTTCGGTTAAATATCAACGAAAGCAAGGGTGCCGTATAACAATAATGCGAAAATATAAGATAAAGTTTCGGGCTAGAATGCTGAATTCATTTCCGTTTTTACTGCGGAAAGTTCCCGTAACTTCCGCGCTGCTCGCCCGATTTTCCGGCTGGCGCGTTTGTTTCCACCAACAAAATTGCAAAAGTAAGCCCGAAAATAGTTGATTATTTCTTCATTTTTTCACGTTCTCCGTAAAATAAATCGATTAAACATTTTATTTTAACGCAGTTATCTGCTATATTTTGCCCAATTCTTTTCAAAATTCAAAACAAACAAAGGTGAAAATTTATGAGTGTTGCAGTTGAGAACTTGGGAACAAGCAAAGATGACAAAGGCTTTTTTGGACAGCCTGCCGGTTTATCTACGCTGTTTTTTACTGAAATGTGGGAACGCTTTAGTTATTACGGAATGCGGGCGATTTTATTTTTGTATATGACGGCGGCAATTATCGACGGCGGTTTGGGTTGGACGCCGGAAACCGCCGGACCTATTTTCGGGCTTTATGCTTCGTCGGTTTATTTTCTGCCGCTAATTGGCGGCTGGATTGCCGACAGGTTTATCGGAGCATATCGCGCCACGTTTATCGGCGGCGTAATTATTATGCTCGGACACTTCAGTTTAGCTGTGCCGACAATTACTTCTTTTTATTTGGGATTAATTTTAGTTGCTGTCGGGACAGGTTTTTTGAAATCGAACATCAGCGCAATGGTCGGACATCTCTACGACAAAGATGACGAACGCCGCGACGCGGGTTTTTCGATTTTCTATATGGGCATCAATATTGGTGCGTTAGCCGCGCCGCTGGTTTGCGGTTATCTAGCGCAAGCCGAAGGCTTTAAAACATTTATCGGCAGTTACGGAATCAGTCCCGAAAACAGTTGGCATTTTGGATTTGCGGCTGCCGGCATCGGAATGGCTTTTGGCTTGGTTCAATACATTGTCGGCAAAAATAGATTAGCAAACGTCGGATTACCGCCGGGTGAAAAAGCGCAGCGAACAAATGAAGTCTATGCAAATAATTTCAGTCCGGCATATATCGGACAGATGATTTTTTTGTTAGTGCTTGCCGTCGCCATCGTCGGTGGTTCAGCGTTCTTTTACGGCGCGGACACGGCTTTGAAATATATTCTGATGCCGGTTGTTCTGGTTATCGGTTTAATTGCCGTTCTGCTGACCGGAATGCAGGACAAACTTTCAACCGCTGACTGGAAACGCTTGGGCGTAATTTTCGTTTTATTCACCTTTTCAATGTTGTTCTGGATGGGTTTTGAACAAGCCAGTACGAGCCTTAATCTTTTTGCCGAAAAATTAACAAACACAACAATTTTCGGCTTTGACTTTCCCGCAAGCTGGCTGCAATCAGTCAATCCGTTAATGATTATCGCGCTTGCGCCCGTCTTTGCGTGGATTTGGGTAACACTCGGCAAACGCCAGCCGTCTGACGCGGTAAAATTCGCGCTCGGTCTGTTGTTTGCCGGACTCGGTTTTATTGTCGTCGCCTATGCCGCATCATTTACCGATGCCGGAAAAGTTACGTTTTGGTGGTTGGTTTTGGTTTATCTTCTGCACACTATCGGCGAACTTTGCTTGAGTCCGGTCGGGCTTAGTTCGATGACAAAACTCGCGCCCGGAAATATGATTTCGTTGATGCTCGGCGTGTGGTTTCTGTCGATTTCGATGGGAAATTATGTGGCGGGCAGAATCGCCGGAGAATTTGAAGAAAAAGCTGATGTTTTAACCGGAATTTTCTCTAAAGTCGCGTGGATTTTGATTGGTGGCGCGGTT
>JACCYR010000009.1 GCA_013696385.1 Acidobacteriota bacterium | reverse complement strand
GCCCGCGATATTCGTTCAACCGCGGGGTCTTCTTCGTTGAAAAACGAGCGTGGGTCTTCGGAAAATTCAAACGAATCGCGGAAGATAAAATTTTGGTTGTCGTAAAGAATTTTGTTTTCGCGCAAATCCCGAATCGTTACCGCCGCGACAATCGTTACCTCATAAACTCTGGCACGACCTTGACGGTCAAGCAGAACGCCGGAAAAGTTAAAATTGCGGATTGTGCCTTCGACCACCGCGTCTGCGCCTTCACGACTTCCCTGCACGCGCTGACCGCGCCCGCGTTTGATAATTTCTTTCGTAACGGCTTCGGTAAAACGCGATTCGACGCGGTAACGCGCACCTTCGACTTCAAATTGAAACGCCGGAACCGCAATTGTTTTAATGTTGTTTGGCAAACCCGAATTGGTTATGGGCTTATAACATTCGGTATTGCCGAGCGCAAAAGTTGTGATAATAACTAAAATAGTGGTTTGCAGCAGTTTTCGGTAAAAATTTGAATTCATTTGATTTTGTTTGATTCTCGTCTAAGTTCACGTCTAAGTGTTACGCAAATACGTTTCTCAGGCAAGTTTTGACAGTTTGGAGTTTGGGCGGAAAACTTACAATCGAATTGTGCTGTTTTTTCACAATTTATCTTTGATAAAAATTCTAAATTATTGATGCCATTACGTTTAAACTAAAAGCAATTTTCGGCACAAACCTTGCGATTGGTAATCACGAAAGCAAATTTGAAACAAGAAAACAAAATTTACAAACGGAATTTTTAAGGAGAAAAAAATGAGATTATTTGAGAAAAGAAATTATGCAGCAGTTATTATTACATTTGTTGTCGGATTATTTGCCAAACAAAGATTAACGGAAGTTTTCGACAATCTTTTGCAAAACGCGATTGCCGCGATGCCAAACGGCGGAGAAATTCGGGCGAAAATTTTTCGAGAAAATGAATTTGTCGGCGTAAAAATTGCCGACACCGGCTGCGGCATCGGCGAAGTGGAAACCGAAAAGATTTTTGAGCCGTTTTTTACGACCAAAGATGAAGGAACAGGTTTGGGTTTGGCGATTGCGCGGGCTTTGCGCCAAACTGAAGGTAATCGAAGCGAAGCGGCAAAAATTCTCGGAATCAACCGCCGATTGCTTTATTCAAAAATGGAAGAACACAAAATCAGCTAATCAATTACGAATTTCAAGTTGTATGCAAGTCATAAGATAAAACACAAATTAAAGAGTAACTTAATCTCGTAATTCGTAATTCGTAATTGTGCTTTGACTGCTTCAACAACTTTAAGAGTTTCAATCGTTGCTTTTACGTCGTGAACGCGAACAATATTTGCGCCGTTCCAAACGGCAATTGCATTTGTCGCAAGCGTTCCGTTTAATTTTTCATCGGTTGGCGCGTCGCCCAATATTTTTCCGATAAACGATTTCCGCGAAGTTCCGACAAGCATCGGAAAATCGGAAAATTCTTTTGTGAATTTGTCTAGTTTTGCAATTAACTCCAGGTTTTGCTCAAAAGTTTTGCTGAAACCAATTCCGACATCAAGCGCGATTTGCTCTTTTTTTACGTCGTAACTTTCGGCTTTTTCAATGCTCCAATGAAATCCGTTTGAAACTTCTTGCAAAATATCCGCAACCGGCTTGAGTTTGTGCATTGTTTCAAATTCGCCGCGCAAGTGCATCAAAACCAGACCTGTTTTATATTTTGCGGCAGTTTCCGCAACTGTTTCATCAAACCGCAAACCCGAAACATCGTTTATAATTTCCGCGCCCGCGTTTATCGCGCTTTCCGCAACTTTTGCTTTGCTCGTATCAATCGAAATCGGCACATCAAAACGCTTTGCAACCGCTCCAATTATGGGCGCAACCCGCCGAATTTCTTCTTCTGCCGAAACTCTTTTGCTGTTTGGGCGCGTAGATTCGCCGCCGATGTCGAGAATATCTGCGCCTTCCGTTATTAAAGTTTCAGCTTGCCGCAGAGCATCGTCAATCGAAAAAAACTTTCCGCCGTCGGAAAAACTATCAGGCGTGATATTGAGAATTGCCATCACCAAAGTTTTTTCGCCATAATTTAATTTATGCCGCGCTGCCTGCCAAAATTTTCCCATAAATAAAATTAAAAAAGGCAAAAGTAAAATATCTTCTTCACTTTCGCCTTTATTTTTTCGCCTTTCGCCTTTTCCTACGCCGTCGCCGGATTATTTCCGGTTATCGGCGGCAGAATCGGTTTCTTAAACGGATTGCGCGAAGTTTCCTCTTTTTTAGTTCCGTCGCCATCGTCGGAGGAAGCAGAATCATCATCAAGCGGAAGTCCCGCAACCACGCGGCGAATTTGCACGCCGTCAAGCGTTTCTCTTTCAAGCAACGCTTCGGCAAGCCGCACCATTGCATCTGCATTTTCAACAATGACTTTTCTGGCAATTTCATATTGTTCGGCAATAATTTTCTTGACCTCCTGGTCAATTTTTATCGCCGTATCTTCCGAATAATCACGATGCTGCGAAATTTCGCGTCCAAGGAAGATTTGCTCTTCTTTTTTGCCGAAAGTCAGCGGTCCGAGTTTGCTCATTCCATATTCGCAAACCATCGAGCGAGCAAGTTCGGTAGCACGTTCAATATCGTTTGACGCGCCGGTTGTAACAAAATCTTCGCCGAGGTAAATCTCTTCGGCAAGCCGTCCGCCCATCAAAATCGCAATCTGGCTCAACAAATATTCTTTCGTGTAACTATGACGGTCGCCTTCCGGCAACTGCATTGTAACGCCGAGAGCCATTCCGCGCGGAATAATGGAAACTTTATGAACCGGGTCAGCCGACGGAACTTTCAAACCAACCAATGTGTGTCCGGCTTCGTGATACGCGGTCAAATGTTTTTCCGCATCCGACAAAACCATACTTTTGCGTTCCGCGCCCATCATCACCTTGTCCTTGGCAATTTCAAAATCGGTCATTCCGACCACTTTTTTATTGTAACGCGCCGCGTTCAAAGCCGCTTCATTGACGATATTCGCCAAATCCGCGCCGGTAAATCCGGGAGTTCCGCGAGCAATAACATTGATGTCAACATTTTCATCAAGTGGAATTTTGCGCGTGTGAACTTTCAAAATTGCATCGCGTCCTTTTACGTCAGGTCTGCCGACGACCACGCGGCGGTCAAATCTTCCCGGTCTTAACAACGCCGGGTCAAGCACGTCGGGTCGGTTTGTCGAAGCAA
>JACCYR010000002.1 GCA_013696385.1 Acidobacteriota bacterium | reverse complement strand
TGGAAGAACATTCCGCCGTTAATTTATTAAGTGAAAAAGACAAAATCTGCGGCGTAAAACTACGGGCAAAAGACGGTGCGCTAAAAGAGGTTTTTGCTGATTTGCTGATTGACGCGACGGGACGTGCCGGAATTTTAAGAAAAATGATTTTCCGCACGAGCGTAAAAGCGCAAAGAAAAGATGAGATTATTAATCAAAGACCAAAGCCCAAAGCCCAAAGACCGAAACTCATAGGTTTTAAAGCACATTTGAAAAACGTCAATCTTGAAACAGGCGTGTGCGAGATTTACTTTTTTCGCGGCGGTTACGGTGGTTTGAGTTTTGTCGAGAATAATCTGGCGAACCACTGTTTTTTGATAAAAGCTGATATTGTTAGGGAATTTTCAGGCGACGCGGAGAAAATTGTCAAAGAAGTAATTTTTCAAAATAGACGCGCTTATGAAACTCTCAAAAACGCCGAAGCTGTGCAAGATTGGCTGGCAGTTTCGGTTGACGGTTTTGGGCAAAAAATTTTAAATCCCGCGCCGAATCTGTTTGCCGTCGGCGACGCAGCGGCGTTTATTGATCCGTTCACCGGAAGCGGAATGCTGATGGCGTTCGAGAGCGCGGAGATTCTGGCGAAAAGTATTTCTGCAAACGCGCTTTCGCCCAAAAAAGTCGCCGAGCATTATAAAATCCTGTATAAAAAGAAATTTCAAAATAGATTGCGCATTTGTTCATTATTAAGACAAGCGGCGTTTGTGCCGAATTTCGCCAAAGCAGCAATTTCCGCTTTGAGTTTGAGCGATAAAGCACGCGAGATTTTGGCGCATTCAACCCGTCAAACGCTTTCGGCAGACAAAAATAAGTAACACAAATTTAACTTTTTACTTGCTTAAAAGCTATTTTTGCGCTAAAAAGTTATTACGCAAATGTTACACATAAAATAAAGATACGATTGAAACAGCAATAATCGCCGCAAAATAATTAGTAGATTGTGCTTTAGCGACCACTAGATTTTCAATCATTTTGCTGGATTTCATTTCATCCGCGTAACATAAGTCATTACATCATAGTAAAATTGGTGTGATTCGTTTTAATTCCTTGTCAAAGCAGAAATTGTTTCCCACATTTTATAACGAGGCAGTTTTAGTTTATTTTTCTAAAATTTTAATTTGTCAAAGGAGTATCTAAATATGAAAGTATGTTTTCAGCGAATTCGCGCCAGTTTGGAAAATCTGATGGATGTGAAACAGTTTGCTAATTCCCTGTTTTATTTGAGCGGACTACTGTTATGTCTGTTTGTTTTTGGCACTCTGTCGGTGCAGGCGCAGGCATCGAGTTCGACTGCCGAACTGCGCGGATTGGTAACGGACGCAACCGGCGCGGCAATTCCTAATGCCGCTGTGACATTAACCGATACGACGCGCGGCACGACGCGCACGGCTGTAACGGGCGATGACGGCGAATATATTTTTCTCGTCGTCCCGCCAAGCGATTATGATTTAAGAGTTGAAGCGGCGGGCGGAAGTTTTGCCGCCAATACCCAGCGCATCCGTTTGACCGTCGGGCAGCAGGCGAACATTCCCGTCCAACTGACGGCGGCGGGCGTTGCGGCGACGGTTGATATTGTCGCCAATACGGATGTCGTCGAAACTGACCGAACCCAGCAATCTTCGGTTATCGGCGAGCGCGAAGTTCTGCAATTGCCGCTCAGCCGACGCAATTTTCTCGACCTCGCGCTGCTCACGCCGGGCGTGAACGACAGCGACAATATCGCCGACCTTTCTGATTTTCGCGTTGCGCAGGGACGCGCTTCCGGCTTGTCATTCGGCGGGAACAACGGACGCGGCAATCTCGTTACGGTTGACGGCGGACCCGTCATTACGACAACCGGCGGTGTATTCGACACCATTTCGCAGGAAGCTGTGCAGGAATTTCAAGTTCTCAGAAACAGCTATAATGCCGAATTCGGTTTATCCTCCGGCGGCATCGTCAACACGGTGACGAAATCCGGCTCGAATCGTATTTCGGGAAGCGTTTTCGGTCTGTTCCGCGACGATAAATTCGATGCTCGCAATGCTTTCGATTTTAACCCGAACGGGCAATCCGAATTTAATCGCCAGCAATACGGCGGCTCGTTCGGTGCGCCGATTCAACAGGACAAAACGTTTTTCTTCACGGCAATCGAGCGTTTTAATCAAAAGCAAAATACTTTCGTTAATCTGAATAATCCGGCAAACTATACGCTCAGCCCGTCGCAAAATTCGCTCATCAGCTTTTTAGAAGGGCGACCCAGCACCGATTTGATACCGGGAACAACCATTACGGCAAATGCTCTCGGCGCAACATTGCGAAATCGTTTTACGACGACGACGGCGACTTATCCGCGCACCATCAATTTATTTACAACGGCAAGCGGTCAATTTCCGTTTGACGCAAATCAAACATACTTTTCGGCGCGGGTTGACCACAATTTCAGCGACCGTTCAAGCGGTTATATCAGGATTCACGCCAACGATCTTTTGGAAGAAAATCAGGCGGCAGGCGCGTTGACCGCCGTTTCACGCGGGCGCACGCTCAATCAATTCAACACCGGCATTTTGTTTTCGCAAACCCAGCAATTTAGCGCGAATATCGTCAATGAATTCAAAGCCGATTTTGTTTATTACAAATCCCGTCTAACACCGAACGACCCGATTGGTCCCGAATTTAACATTGAAGGTTTCGGCAATTTCGGACGCGACATTTTCCTGCCTTCAACCACCACCGACCGCCATTATGATTTTTTGGATAACGTATCGCTGATTGCCGGAAGTCATACGATTAAATTCGGCGGAAACTTTAACTTTATCAGACAAACCGGCACGAACGACACATTTTTCGGCGGACGTTTTAACTTCGGTTCGGTTCTTCCACTGACAACTGCCGTCGTCGCCGGCGGCATCGCGGCACCGGCAACCATCGGCGGTTTGCAAGCCTTTTTGACGGCGAACAATCCGGCGTTGCTGTCAACTCTCGGTGCGCCTGTTAATGCGCTGCAAGCGTTCAATCTAAATTTGCCAACCGTCTATCAACAAGGTTTCGGCACGACAACTGTCTATGGCTCAGTCTTTAGAACGGGCGTTTACGTGCAGGACACTTGGAAGGCAATCAGAAATTTGACGTTAAATTACGGTTTGCGCTATTCAATCAGCAAAGAGCCGTTTGGTCTGCATGTTGACAAAAACGATTTCCAGCCGCGTGCCGGTTTTGCTTACGACATTACGGGCGACGGCAAAACCGTCATTCGCGGCGGCGCGGGAATTTTTTCGGCGTATGTCAATACGCTGGTTTCCGGCGTTATCCGCACGCTCGGCAATCCTGATTTTCCTGATGACAACATCAACATCGTTTTGGCGACGGCGACTTCCGGTGGCTTGCCGCTCAATCCGGCAAACCCAACAACTTGTCCGGTTGCCAACGGTCCCGGCTGTCTTCCAAATTCATTTGCGGTTTATCAGCGTCTGCTTGCCGTAACCAACGGTTTCACGCGCACGCCGACCGCCGCCGACCTTGCCGTCTTCGGTGTTGTTCCACGTGAAAACAGCACGCTCGAAGTGCGTTTCTTGGGCGACCAGAATTATAAAACGCCAGAAAGCTATCAAGCGAGTCTGGCGATTGAACGCGATTTGGGCTACGGTTTTTCATTTGAAGCGAGTTATTTATACAATCGCGGCATTTATTTGACGCGCAACCGCGACACCAATCAATTCAAACGCACCGGCGCGCCGAGCGCGAACAATCCGCTCGGCGGTCCGACTTTCCTGCGTTCTTTTAATCCGGCATTAACCGATTTCCGCAATCCGTTTCGTTTTCAGGACAACATTTACGAATCGAGCGCGAATTCGTTTTACCACGCCGGAACATTTGCCCTGCGCCGACGTTTTACCCAAAACTTCAGCGTCAACGCGCATTACACTTTATCAAAAGCGATTGACGAAGTAACGGATTTTAACTCGGACTTTTCCGCGCAAAATCCGCTTGACCTTCGAGCTGACCGCGCTCTTTCGTCATTCGACCAACGACATCGCGTCGTTCTGAGCGGCGTTTTCCAGGTGCCGAATTACGGCGATTCGCCCGCCGCGCGGATTTTCAGCAATTTCGTTTTCGCGCCGATTTTCAATTATGGTTCGGGCAGACCGTTCAATTTGCTGTTAGGTTTTGATGCGAATAACGACGGGCGTTCGCAAACCGACCGACCCGGAACAATCGGACGCAACACGGGCAAAGGTGAAAGTTTTTATTCGTTTGACGCGCGTTTGAGCCGACGGTTTCGATTTGGTGAGCGACGGTCTTTAGAGTTAATCGCCGAAGGTTTTAACCTTTTTAACCGGACGAATTTTCAGGGCATCAACAACATCGTCGGCGGCTTGCCGCTTGCCCAACGCGCCGAATTTGAAACCGGACAAGCACGCGGCATTGAAGGCATTGCTCCGACCGCGCCACTCGGTTTTACGTCGTCGGCTCCGGCGCGGCAATTCCAATTCGGCGCACGGTTTAACTTTTAAAAGGATAAAGGATAAAGGATGAGTAAAGCCGAAGACTGCTCGTCTTTTCCTTACTTATCCTTCATCCTTTATCCTTATACCCTTTATTTCTCGCCTTGCCTAAAACAATTTTTGCGCTTAAAATTCCTAAGCTGTCAAATACTAAAAAATAATCAGTCGGTTAAAATTTAAAGTGGTGCAGTGAAAACTGCGCCGAAAACTTTTATAAAAACGCTGCTTAAATCCCAATTAGCAAAATGTTTATGGCAATTTGCCGACATAATAAAAGTTCTGAAAATTAAGGAGTTAAAGTATGAAAGTGTTTCCCTTAAGAATTTCTGCCGTTGTCGAAAAAACTTTGCTTTTGGCAATAGTTGCTCTCATTAGTGTCAGCGCAGTTTTTGCCCAAGCGCAAGCCAGCACCGCCGATTTACGCGGTTTGGTGGTTGATCCGAATGGAGCACTTGTGCCGGGCGCAGTCGTTACGGCGAAAAACTCGGCAACCGGAATTACTCGAACCGTAACAACTAATGATGAAGGCACTTACCAAATTTTCGCGCTGCCGCCGGGAGAATATGAAGTTTCGGCGGAAGCTCCAACCTTCAAAAAAACCGTTATTTCGCCCGTCAGATTAACAGTCGGACAAAGTGCCGAACTAAAAATCAATCTCGAAGTCGGCACTCAGGACGTAGTTGTCAATGTTTTGGGCGACGATGTGCAGCTGGTTGAAACAACGAGAACATCGGTTTCCAACACGATTGACCAGCAAAGAATTGAAAATCTGCCGATTAACGAACGCAGCGCAACCGGATTTGCATTGACGATTTCCACTGTCGGACGCGATAATGGTCGCCCAATCGGACCTGCACCGACTTCCGGCTTGAACATCGGCGGTCAGCGCGGACGTTCGACACTCGTCCAGGTTGACGGCTCGGATTTTACAGATAATTCGATTAACGCTGCCCGCACGACCGTCTCGCAGGAAGCCGTGCAGGAATTTCAAGTGGCGACCAACTCTTACGCGCCGGAATTCGGACGCGCCACGGGCGGCATCATCAATGTCGTTACAAAGCGCGGCACAAACGAATATAGCGGCAACCTGTTCGGCTTTATCCGCGATAAAAAAATTCAAGCCCGCAATCCGTTCGCACCGTTCAAATCAGCATTCACCAGAACGCAATTTGGCGGAACGCTCGGCGGACCATTACCATTTTTAAACTTTGGCGAAGGCGGACCAGTAACGACATCCGGTAGAGACAAAAACTTTTTCTTTGCCTCGTTTGAACGCCGACAACGCAACGAAACTGGATTTTTTACCAGCAATGTTGCGCAAGGTTTGACGGCTTCGATAACGCTCGGCGCACCGATTTTACCTTTTACTCAAACTTTTAATCGTTTGACTGCGGCGCAGGCGCAATTCGCGCAAGGCTTGATTGCAAGTGGAAATCCGCAGTTAATTGGTGCTGCCGTCCAATATCTGTATTTGGCTTCGAGTGGCGGAAATACGGCTTTAACCGGCAGAAATCCGCTCATCAGCGCGGGCGGCGCAATTCCTGCCGGGCAAGTTGTCGGTTCGCGGTTTTTCCTAACGGGCGCACCCGTTCCCTTCAACACGCAAAACGCTCAGGGACAATTTATCGCTTTTCGCCCGCTGCTTGATTTGCCGCAGGTTTTCCCAGTAACTGACCGCTCGAACTTTTTTTCGCTCCGCACCGACCACAATCTCAATACCGACAATCAATTGAGTTTTCGTTTCGGTTACAATCCCGGCACATTGACGGGTATTCAGGACGAATCGCAAAACCAATCCATCGGACAAAACGACTTTTCACGCACGGGCGTTCAGGAATTGAAAGATTTATCGTTCACGGCGGGGCTTAATTCGATTATCGGTGGGCGGGCGGCAAATGAGTTTCGCTTTAACTACGGCAGACGCGAAACGTCTTTTCGCTCGCAAAATAACGACGCGACTTCGATTAACATTCCGGGCGCGGCATTCATCGGGCGCAACCCGTTCTCGCAGGTTGACCGCACGGAAACGCGCTTTCAGTTCGCCGATAACTTCAATTTTATTCTCGGAACGCACACTTTGAAATTTGGCGGCGATGTTAATTTCGTCAGAATTCCGAGCGCGGTTTTTGAATTAAATTTTGCCGGGCTGTTCAATTTCAGCCCGCTCGCGGCGGGCAATCTCAACGCGGCTTTTGCTCCGCTGAACGCGCCGGATTTAACTCCGGTTCAAACTTACGGGCTGGGCT
>JACCYR010000460.1 GCA_013696385.1 Acidobacteriota bacterium | reverse complement strand
ACCTTTGAATATGATAAGCGGAGCGGAGTTGATTTGCCGAATGAAAAAATAAGCCATACGCCGAAATATTTTGAGCCGTATATCAGAAAACGCGACGGCGGAAAATGGAACGATATTGAAACAGTTTTTGCCTCAATCGGGCAAGTAACGGTTGACGTTACGCCGATTTCGATGCTTCGCGCCGTATCAAGCGTCGGCGTGCAGGGCAAAATGTATGTGCCGCATCTGCTCAAAGAATTCAAAGCAATCGGCGCAATCGGTGAAGAAGGCGACAAAAGTTATGTTCCGGCGCGTTTCGCGTTTGGGTTTGACCACACACAACCGAAAATTATTGAAATGACACCGGAGCAGAATGCTTACGTTTTAAAAGGAATGTGGGGCGTAGTCAATAATGGCGGCACGGCTGGGCGAATCAAAATGGCAAACTTTGAAATTGCCGGAAAAACCGGAACGGCGCAGAACTCGGCAATTGGTTCGGGCGGCGCGAAAGACCACGCTTGGTTTGTCAGTTTCGCACCGGCATACAAACCTGAAATCGCCGTTATCGCGCTGATTGAAAATTCCGGTTTCGGTTCGTCAAACGCTGCGCCTGCCGTCAAAGCCGTTTATGACGCATATCTTTTAAAGAATCATCCGAATATCTTAGACGGACAGCAATTAGCAAGGAAGTAAGTCTAGAAAGTCTGGAAAGTCTAAAAAGAAAATCTTTGACTTTCCAGACTTTCCAGACTTTCTAGACTAGATTTATGGCTGCAATAATCGAAAAACGCAATTTCAGAGATTTTGATTGGCTGGTCGCTCTTCTTGCGGTAGCTATCGTCTGTTTTGGCGTGTGGCAAATCTACAACGCCCTGCCAAACACAACTTACTGGCAAAAACAAATTATCGGTCTTGGAATTGCGCTGGTTGCTTTGCTGGTTATTGCGATGACTGATTATCGCCGGGTGGTTGATGCCGCACCGTTTTTTTACGGCATCGGTTTGTTTTTGCTCGTTTTAGTTCTAGTTCCGGGAATTGGGATGCGTATTAATGGACAGCAGGCGTGGATAAAAGTTCCGATTGTCGGGCAGTTTCAACCTTCGGAGTTTGTTAAAATCCCCGTTGTTTTGATGCTCGCCAAATATTTCGGCTCACGCCGCAGCGGAACTTTGAAATTAAAAGAATTTCTCATCGGTGGCGCGATTCTAGCCGCTCCGATTGGATTGATTATGCTTGAACCCGACGCGGGACAGGCAATGACGTATTTTCCGATTCTTGCCGTCGTCCTTTTTCTTTCGGCAGTTAAAATGCGCTATGTTGTTTTAACAATTGTCGCGGGTTTGGTTTTTATGCCACTTGCTTATTGGGCAGGCGTGCAAACCGGAAAAATAAAAGGCTATCAGCAAGAGCGCATTAATGTTATTCTCGACCCGGAAAATGCCGACCCGCGCGGTTTTGGTTATCACACTATTCAATCAATGATTACGGTTGGCAAAGGCGGTTTGACGGGAATCAAAGGCGACACGGAAACCTCGCAAAGTGTTTTGAAATTTCTGCCCGAACCGCATACGGATTTTATCTTCGCGGTAACGGCTGAAAACACGGGTTTTCTCGGCTGCATCTCGCTTCTGCTGGCGTATGCTCTGCTTTTATCGCGCCTTATTTCGGGCGCACGAGAAGCACCCGACCGTGCTGGAATGATTGTAATTATGGCGTTTGCAGGAGAATTAGCTTTTCAGATATTTATCAATGTCGGAATGACTTTGGGATTTTTGCCCGTCATCGGTGTTCCGCTGCCTTTGATGAGCGCGGGACTTTCGGCAGTTTTGGCGACTTTTATTGCCATTGGTTTTGTAATTAGCGTTAAAATGCGACGGTTTGTCAATTAAAGGAAAATTAAATGCAAGCAATTTTGAATATAAACCCGAACGACATTGACGACGGCTTATTAAATATCATCAAGGAGCTGCTTTCAAAAGACGTAGAAATAGTAATTAAAAAACAATCTTTTGAACTAGAAGAGTTCGATGCCAATATAGCTTTGGATGAGGTCATGCGGGAGTTTGGGAAAGTCGGTTACAGCGATGAGTTTTTAAGTGATTTGAAAGCGGGATTTGAAACATCTAAAATATACGCCCGAAGTAATGAAAATAAAGACTCCGAAGGATAACATAATCAAATATCTGAAGAAACACCAGATTGACAAAAAGTTTTGGAAAGCCGCCGAACTTTTTGAGAAGAATATGAATCACCCATCTTTGAATGTTGAGGTTTTAGAACCGAAGCACTTGAAAGTTTATTCATTCAGAGTTGACAAAAAATACAGAGCAATTTTTATTGCGCGGGCAGCGAAATTGAAATTATAACCGTTACCAATCATTATAAATAATGTAAAGATGGTGAGAAATGAAAAATATTGAAACAAAAGAAGTTGAATCAAGCGTGCCGAAAAAACTTGGATTTTGGAGTTATGTGTGGCTTCCGACGGCACTTTTACTGGCATTGTCGGGAGGCGGTTTGACCGGCGTTCTGGCTTCCACTTATCTCAATAATTCACGTTACGCGACGGAAGTTTCCGCCCTGGCGACTTATCGTCCGCCGCAGGTAACGACGATTTATGCCGACGACGGTGAAACGATTTTATCTGAATTTGCATTGGAGAAACGTATCCCGATAAAGGAAAGTGAGATTCCAAAAAATGTTGAAGATGCTTTAATTTCGATTGAAGATTATCGGTTTTACGACCATATCGGCATTGACCCGTATCGCATTGCGGGCGTGGTTATTAAAAATATCACGTCCGGAAAAACCGAAGGCGCATCAACTATCACACAGCAGCTCGCCAAAAATTTATTTCTTTACAAAGACCAAACTTACACGCGAAAAGTGAACGAATGGATGGTCGCCCTGCAGATCGAACGTTTATATACCAAGCGGCAGATTCTTGAAATGTATATGAATTACGTTTTTCTCGGCGCGGGTTCATATGGTTTTGAAGCCGGCGCACGGACTTATTTTGGCAAGCCCCTGAAAGATTTGAATTTGGAAGAAGCCGCACTGCTGGCGGCAATTCCGAAATCGCCCGAATACTCGCCGACGCGCAATATGGACAAGGCAAAAGAGAGACGCGACACCGTACTTGACCAAATGGCAAAATACGGCAAAATTTCGCAGACGGAAGCCGATGCCGCCAAAGCCAAACCGATTAAACTGGCGGACACGGC
>JACCYR010000451.1 GCA_013696385.1 Acidobacteriota bacterium | reverse complement strand
GTGCAGAACCAACCACAAACACCGCCCGCGCCGGTCGTAGTTGACGGAATGCGAACTTCGTATGCCGATGTCGTTGAAAAAACTTCACCGGCGGTTGTCATGATCCGTTCGGAACGCAAAGCCAAATCCGCGCCGCAGCAATTTCCTTTCACCGATGATCCAATGTTTCGTGATTTTTTCAGAAATATGCCGCAGCAGCCGAATGGCAGGCAGCAGCGTCCGCAGATTGAACGCGGTGTCGGTTCGGGCGTGATTGTCAACGCGGACGGTACAATTTTAACCAATCATCACGTCATCGACGGCGCGGAGAAAATTATCGTGCAGATGAATAATGATAAAGCTTTTGAGGCAAAAATAGTCGGTTCAGACCCGCCGTCAGACTTGGCGGTTTTAAAAATCGAAGGCGAAAATCTGCCTTTTTTGAACTTGGGAAATTCCGATAATGTCCGCATCGGCGATATTGTCTTGGCAATCGGAAATCCGCTCGGCATCGGGCAAACCGTGACGGCGGGAATTATTTCTGCCAAAGGTCGCCGCACAGGTTTGAGCGACGGCAGTTTTGAAGATTTTCTGCAAACCGACGCGCCGATAAATCGCGGAAACTCCGGCGGCGCGTTGATTAATTTGAATGGCGAACTCATTGGTATCAATTCGCAAATCGTTTCCGAACAAGGCGGCGGCAACATCGGTATCGGGTTTTCGATTCCGTCGAATATGGCAAAATCCGTGATGGAACAACTTCTAAAAGATGGCAAAGTGCATCGCGGAATGCTCGGTGTCGGTATTCAACCACTTACTGAAGCTCTTGCCGAAAAGTTTAATGTTAAAGATACAAATGGTGTTCTCATAAACGATGTTAAGAAAGAAAGTGCGGCGGAAAAAGCTGGAATTAAGCGGGACGATGTAGTTATTGCAATAAATGGCGAAAAAGTTGAAGATCCAAATATACTTCGCAACAGAGTCGCCAGCACCTTGCCAGGAACGGAGATAAAAGTAACGGTTTTACGCGACGGCAAAGAGCAGGAATTAACCGCCAAACTCGACGAACTTAAGGTTGAAGGCGTAAAACCCGACAACTCTGACGAAGACGATAACAACGATTCTGACAATTCAAACGAAAACGGCAAACTCGGACTTAGTTTGCAGCCGCTGACATCGCAAACCGCCAGACAATTAAATTTGCCGCCGGACACGACGGGCGTGGTTGTTACGGACGTTGACCCAAACGGCGTGGCGGCGGAAACCGGCATCGGACACGGCGATGTGATTTTGGAAATTAACCGCCAATCAGTTACCTCGCTTGAGGATGTTAAATCTGTGCTTGATAAATCGGGCGACAAACCTGTTTTATTGCTGATTGCGCGAAAAGGTCAGACGATTTATTTGACTGTAACGCCGAAATAAATGTTGGATTCAAAACCAATGAAAAAGGCTTTAAGTTGTTGAAACTTAAAGCCTTTTTTACTTTCAGGACGGCGAGATTTGAACTCACGACCTCTTCCACCCCAAGGAAGCGCGCTACCAGGCTGCGCTACGTCCCGTCAACCTATTCAGATTAGGAACGATTTGATTGATTGTCAAATTCAAGTTTCAAATCTCTCGACTCTCTACTGGTTTTCAGTATTTTCTTTGCGCCGCTTCGGATTTGTTAATTTTAAGCATTTCGCGCAGTTCAAGCAGCTGCGCGGCGAGATTGGTTAAAGCCTCGCGGCGTTCTTCGTCTAATTCGACCAATCCAATTTCCCCAAAACCTTCGATTTCGTCAAATTCTTTCTCATAATCTTTTTCAATTAAATCTTCTGCAATCGATTCGGGAGCTTTAACTTCTTTAATAAAAGTTTCCTTTTTTGCGGGTTCGGAATGGACAATTTTCAAACGGCTGGTTTCGCGCATCTCGCTTTGCAATCTTTTTCGCGCTCCGGCAGTCGTATAAAGTTCTTCATAAAGAAGTTCTTTGATGCGAAGCGCGATTTCCACATCACGCCGCCGATAGCTGCGTTGCCCTGAACGATTTTTTTGCGGTGAAAGCATCGAAAATTCGGTTTCCCAATAACGAAGAACGTGCGCTTGCACTTCAACAATGTCGCACACTTCGCCGATTTTAAAGAATATTTTCTCAGGTATCGCAACTGCTGGTTGTCCCATTTTAAGCCTCTTTGTGTTAATGTTTTTTATAAATTCCGCCGCCGACATTGTAAGTATTTAGCAGGTTTGTGTCAATTAATTTTTTATGAAATCAGAATTTGATTTTATCAGCAAAATTCGCGGACGTTCCATTTTATCAAAAATCGGCGATGATTGCGCGGTTTTGCCAAAAGATTCGCGCACGGATTTGGTAATAACGACAGATTTGCTCGTTGAAGATATTGATTTTCGGCTGGAGTGGGCAAAGCCCGAATTTCTCGGACACAAAGCGTTGGCGGTTTCGCTTTCCGATGTTGCCGCGATGGGCGCAAAACCTGTTTGGGCGATGCTTTCGGTTGGAATTCCCGCGCAAGTTTGGAAAACCGATTTTGTCGAAAAATTTTATGACGGTTGGTTTGCTTTGGCGGAAAAATTCGGCATTGAACTCGTCGGCGGCGATGTTTCCAAAACGCCTGATAAAATCGTGATTGATTCGATTATTGCGGGCGAAATCAAAAAAGGTAAAGCGATTTTGCGCTCAACTGCGCAACCGAATGATTTGATTTTTGTTACGGGCGAACTCGGCGGCGCGGCAGCAGGTTTGCAATTATTAGAAAACGGCGAAAGTTTGAAAAATACGCAACATAAAAATTTGCTTTTACGTCAACTTGCACCGGATCCGCAAGTTGAAATCGGACAAATTTTGAGTGAGAAAAATCTGGCAACCTCAATGATTGATTTGAGCGACAGTCTTTCATCGGATTTGATTCATATTTGCCAAGAAAGCAAAGTCGGCGCAAAAATTTACGCTGAAAAGATTCCGATTGATAAAAATTTGCTCGAAAATTTCGACTTTTTAGATTTTGCCCTTAACGGCGGCGAAGATTTCGAGTTGCTTTTCACGGCAAATCCAAAGAATCAAAAAAAAATCTTCGGCTTGCAAAACGAGTCAGAGAATTATATTTTTACCCATATCGGAGAAATCACGAAAAACGCTGAAACCATTGAGTTTATTTCAAAAGATGAAACTCGGATTCTAGATCCCGAAGGCTTTCGGCATTTTTAAACTTATATTCAAGGAGGAACTATGCCATACAACAAACTAAATATATCGGGCGCAAAAGCCGATATTCTCGCGTGGGTCAACCACGATTTGTCGCTTGACGAACAAAATATGCTGCGAAACGTTTCGCGTCTGCCGTGTCTTTTCAAGCACGTTGCCGTGATGCCCGACGCGCATCTCGGCATCGGGTCAATGGTCGGCTCGGTCATCGCCACAAAAGATGCGGTGATTCCGGCAACTGTCGGCGTTGACATTGGCTGCTTTACGGGTGATACGCTTGTTCCATTAGTTGATGGAAAATCTTATTCGCTGAAAGAGTTAGCTGAAAGCGATAAGGAAATTATCGTTTATGCCTGTACGGAAAGTGGAAAAATCGTTGCCGCAAAAGCAACCTCGAAGAAAACCCGCGCAAACGCAAAACTCGTCAAAGTCGTGCTTGATAACGGCGAAGAAATTCGCTGCACACCTGACCACGAGTTTATGCTTTGTGGCGGAAGTTTTGTCGAAGCAAAAAATTTGAAAGCGGGCGAATCGCTGATGCCTTTTTATTCGCAAAAAGACAAAGACGGCTTCGTTGAAGTTGAGCAAAATTATTTGACGGCGCATAACCACAAAGTCGTTTCCGTCGAACCGATTGCCGAGCGCGAAGAGGTTTATTGCCTGACCGTTCCCAAATATCACAATTTCGCTCTGGAAGCCGGAGTTTTCGTTCACAACTGCGGAATGATGGCGGTCAAAACGCCTTTTAAAAGTGTAATTTTAGAAGGTAAATTAAAAGATTTGCGTCATCAAATCGAACGCACGATTCCGGTCGGTTTCAACGAACACAAAGAAGCGGTTGACGAATCCAATTATTGGAACGGCTGGAGAGAATTTGATAAATTGCACAACGGCGTGCAGCACCGAAAATCAAAGGCGATGAAACAACTCGGAACGCTCGGCGGCGGAAATCATTTTTGTGAAGTTTGCCTTGATACCGAAGATAACCTCTGGCTGATGCTTCATTCCGGCTCGCGCAATATCGGTAATGAAATCGCATCTCGCCATATCGAAACAGCGAAACAGCTTCATCGCCTTTCGGAACTGCCCGACCCGAATCTTGCATACTTTATTCAAGGAACAAAAGAGTTCCAAGATTACTGGCACGATTTGGAATGGGCGCAAGGCTACGCGATGAAGAACCGCGAAATTATGATGAAACGTCTGCTCGTGCAATTCAATCGAATGTTCTCAGGCGGCGAAGCGTTCGAGCCGGAGATTACGGTTAATTGCCATCATAATTATTGTAGTCTTGAGCATCACTACGGCGAAGACATTTTCATCACGCGCAAAGGCGCAATCAACGCCGAAACCGGACGCTACGGAATTATTCCCGGCTCGATGGGCGCGAAATCGTTCATCATCAAAGGCTTGGGAAATCCGCAATCGTTCAATTCCTGCTCGCACGGCGCGGGACGCAAGATGTCGCGCACGGCGGCGAAAAAGGCGTTCACGCGCGAGGATTTGGAACGTCAAACGGCAGGCGTCGAATGCCGCAAAGACGCAGGCGTGATTGACGAAATTCCGGGTGCATACAAGGACATTGACGAAGTTATGCGAAACCAAAGCGACCTTGTTGAAGTCGTGGCGGAATTGAAGCAAGTCGTTTGTGTAAAAGGGTAATTTTTTAATCACAGGTAGATACAAATTAACCTAGATTTTTCGTGATTTCATCTGCGTTTATCTGTGGTAATCTGTGGTTAAATTTTTTTTTCGCTTTATACAAATATAAATTAAAATCTTGCATTATCAACGAAATTTCAACTTTAACAAAAATTTCATATACAAAACAGATAATTATCGTCTAAAATAATGGCGGTTGTTCACGGTTTCCACAATATATTGCGATAACATCTGATTTGTATTTATTTACACATAAAATTTATTCGCAAAAAATTTTGAGTTCCGACTTTAGTCGGCATTGGAACAATTCACGATTTCGCCGACTAAAGTCGGAACTTAAAACAAATACGAAAAACAGGAGGTAATTCCATTGATAACAGGTCGAGTTCTACTTTTGAACTTTTCATATGAACCGCTCGGCACGGTTGGCGTGGCGCGGGCGGTTTGTATGTGGTTTCGCGGAAAAGTTTTCGTCGAGGAAAATGACGGCGCGAATGTTTTGCGCTCGCCGTCGCAAACTATCAAAGTTCCGAGCGTTATTCGCTTGCGAACTTACGTCAACATTCATCGCAAACGCAACGAGACGACGATGAAACGGGCGCGAATTTATATCCGCGACAAATATCGCTGTCAATACTGCGGCGACCACAAACACGCGGCGGATTTGACGCTTGACCATATTTTGCCGCGGGCGCAAGGCGGCGAAAGCACTCCGCAAAATCTGGCGACGGCTTGTGTTAAATGCAATCAACGCAAAGGAAACCGCACGCCCGAACAAGCGAGAATGCCACTTCTGACTCCGCAAAGATATTTGAGCATCGGACTCGACCGCGTTTTGCTCTGCCATTACGCCGAATCAAAACCCGAATGGAAGAAATATCTCTTTATGGAAGAGTTTGAGGTTGAGCAGAAAATCGCTGCCTAATTTGGATTGTGGAAATCGAATAAAACCGTTTTCCGCAATCCGAATATGCTCGTTTTTTTCAATTTGTTTTCTCAAATCTATTGCCTTAATTGTCATATAAATTTACAAAAGGGAATTTGTATGAAACTGATTTTTATCTACGGCGCACCGGCGGTTGGGAAATTAACCGTCGCAGGCGAAATAGCCCGACAGACCAATTTCAAAGTGTTTCACAATCATTTGAGCATTGATTGCATTGAGCCGGTTTTTGAGTTTGGCACAAAACCGTTTTGGAAAATCGTTGATTTAATTCGCGTGGAAACCGTTGCGGAAGCGGCGCGTGTCGGACAAAATTTGATTTACACTTTCTGCTACGCGAAGGATTTCGACGACGCGCATGTTGCGAAGATAACAAAAGCCATCGAAGATAACGGCGGCGAAGTTTGCTTTGTTTTGCTTGTTTGTGAAAAGTCAGAACTCGAAAAGCGAGTCTTAGAAAAATCGCGGCTGAAATTTAACAAGGCGAATAATCTGGAAATTTTGCACGAAATTTTGGAAAAATACGATTTGTTTTCGCCTGTGCCAGAGCGCGAAAGTTTGGTAATTGACAACATGAATCTTTCACCCGAAACGGTGGCAAATCAAATAATTAAGCATTTTGAATTAAATAAATAATAGCCGCAAAGATGCACAAAAAACACAAAGAAATTTTTTGAGTTTTTGTGCTTTTTCGCGGCTAAACCTTTTCAAAAAACTTGCGTTGGGAAATTTTTATGAAATACAAAACCGAAAACGAAATTCTCACGCTTGTGCGCGGCTTTGAGAACGGCACGATTTCCCGCGCCGATTGGCGGCACGCCGAACATCTGACCGTCGCGCTTTATTATCTTTCGCATCACGATTTTGATTCAGCGTTAATAAAAATGCGCGACGGAATTTTTAATCTCTTGAAAGCATTTGAAATTGATTTGGGCGTAGAAAAGCCGTATCACGAAACGCTGACAATCTTTTGGATGCGAACAGTTGCGGATTTTGCCAATTCAAAAAATGGCACTTCGATTGTCGGGATTTGCAATGAACTTGTCGAGAAATTTGATAAAGATTATCCGCTTCGATTTTACAGCCATGCGTTTTTATTTTCTGACGAAGCCCGAAAGAATTTTGTCGAAAGTGATTTATGTCAGGCTTTAAACGATTTAAAAG
>JACCYR010000277.1 GCA_013696385.1 Acidobacteriota bacterium | reverse complement strand
TACGACTCGCGCCTGCGTCAATCGAATTTTCGACTAATTCTTTAACAACCGATGCGGGACGTTCAACAACTTCGCCCGCCGCGATTTGATTTGCCAGATTGTCGGGTAAAATTTTGATTTTGTTCATCAATTTATAATCTCTGCATATTTCTGCCAAACGTTGTCAAACACAACCAATATTTTGAGCAAAAATATCTGTAATTAAACTGAAAAAAATAGAGAAGCAGTAGATTTTAAAGTTTATTCTTAATTTCTCTCGCCGAAAATCGCCGTGCCGACGCGCACCAGCGTTGCGCCTTCTTCAATCGCAACCTGAAAATCGTGGCTCATGCCCATCGAAAGTTCACCGTTTGGCAAAATATCATCGCGGATTTCGCGCAGACGACGGAAAAAGGGACGAACTTTTTCCGCATCTTCAAAATACGGCGGAATAATCATCAAACCGTCGAATTTTAAACATTCGCAAGTTTGCAAAAATTTAACCAGACTGGGCAAATCTTTTTCTGAAATTCCGTTTTTCGTTGCTTCATTTGCCAGATCAATCTGCGCCAAAACCGACAAACTTTCCCGCTTTTGTTCTTTGCAAATCCGTTCCAGACGCTCGGCAAGCGCAACCGAATCAAGCGTTTGAATCACGTCAAAAAGCTGAACGGCACGTCGCGCTTTGTTTTTTTGCAGATGTCCGATTAAATGCCATTCGGCGTTTTCACGCCCGATTTCTTCAATTTTACCTTCGGCTTCCTGCACTTTATTTTCGCCGAAAACTTTTGCGCCCGCTTCGATTGCGGCTCTTAAAATTTCATTCGGATGAGTTTTACTGACTGCGACGAGTTTTATTTTATCGGAATTACGACCGACCTTTCGCGCCGCTTGTTTAATTTTATCCTGAACTTTCACTAAGTTTTCGCGCAAAAATTTTTTTGCTTCTGCATCAACCATTTATTTTAATATATCAAACTTTCACAATAAATGGGCAAACAGCCGAACCGCCGACCACTGATTACTGACTATTGCTTCTTGAACTTTTGCGCGTAAATTCGTATCATCCAATTTACCTTACTTCACGCGGACGTGGCGGAACTGGTAGACGCGCGGGTCTCAGAAGCCCGTGGGAGTAATCCCGTGATGGTTCGATTCCATTCGTCCGCATTCTTTATTTATCGGGTCTTTCCAAAATTTAACACTCAGCCATTTTTTATAAAAAGGTCAAAGTTACGCTTTAGTCTGCGCTAATGACCTTAACTACATTATTTTAACTGTTAATTTATAGCTCAATACGAACTATCGGCTTTAATTGTTAGTATTTTTCGATTGCCCGCTGTGTATTTTGCGAAGTAAGTTTAATCATTGCAATCTCCTCTCAAAATTTAAGTTATTGTTGTTTCCAATTATCTCTAATTCTACTTTAAGTAGAGCAGTTAATCAATGCGGAAATGTCAAATTTTTCTACTTTTGGTAGATTTATTTTTGCTTTCTGTGTATAGTGTTTGAGATGAAAGGAGAGGAACTAAAAGAAAAACGAGAAAAGCTAGGATTGACTCAAACCGAGCTTGCCGATATTTTGGGCGTGAAGATGAATACTGTTTATCGTTGGGAAAGTGGTATATTGTTCGTTCCAAAATCTATTGAACTAGCAATGGAAACTGTCGAAAGGAACTCAAACAGAAAGGAAAAAGCAGTCCAAAATTTGAAATAATTTCACATTGTAATTTTCTACACTAATAATGATTGACAAAAAATCCTCATCAGAAAGAGACATTTGCACAAAGTTTATAACTCCGGCGATTGAAAAAGCAGGTTGGGATAAACACACTCAATTTCTTGAGGAAGTCTCTTTTACGGACGGCAAGATTTACGTGCGCGGAAAACTTCATACACGGGGAACGGCAAAACGCGCTGACTACATTCTTTACTACAAACCAAACATTCCTATTGCCATTGTTGAAGCCAAAGACAATAAACACACCGTCGGCGCGGGATTACAACAAGCCTTAGATTATTCACGGATTCTTGATATTCCGTTTGTTTTTAGCAGTAACGGCGACGGCTTTAAGTTTCACGATAAAACGGCGACTGATGGCAGTATTGAAACCGAATTGGATAATGATAATTTTCCTTCGCCCGAAGTGCTTTGGGAAAAATACAAGCAATATAAAGGCATCGTAACGCCGGAAGAACAAAAAATTGTCGAGCAAGATTATTACGATGACGGCAGTGGGCGCAAGCCGCGTTATTATCAGCAAAATGCCATTAACCGAACGGTTGAAGCGATTGCCAAAGGCGAAAACCGAATCTTGCTTGTGATGGCGACCGG
>JACCYR010000276.1 GCA_013696385.1 Acidobacteriota bacterium | reverse complement strand
TTTTTCCCATCTTTCAGGAACAAATTCATCTGCATTTTCCCAAAAGCGTGCATCGCGGTGCGTAATAAACGGGCTTAAAAGAACCAACGCGCCTTTCGGAATTTTATAACCGCCGAATTCGTGTTCTTCGATTGCCAGCCGTCCAATCGCCCAGGCGGGCGGAAAAAGCCGCATTGATTCGGCTAAAACACTTTCCGTATATTTCAGATTCGGCAAATCTTCGATGCTTGGAATTTTCCTGTTCGGCAAAATGCGGTCAAGTTCTTCGTATAATTCCGTCAACTTTTCGGGGTTTTGCGACAACAGATAAAACGTCCACGTCAAAGCATTGGCGGTTGTTTCGTGACCGGCGAGAAAAAGCGTCAAACATTCGTCGCGTACTTGTTCGTCGCTCATTCCCGCGCCGCCTTCTTCGTCTTGCGCGAAAAGCAGCATCGAAAGCAAATCGCCTTTGTCTTCGCCAAGGTTTCGGCGTTCGTTGATAATGCCGTAAATCACTTTATCGAGAGTTTCTTTGGCACGATTAAAGCGGTTGGCGTGCGGAATCGGCAATTTTTCGAGCAATTCAGAAAACGGCAAAAGCAGATAATTAAACATCTCGATTATCGCCGTCAATGCCGCGCCGACCTCGTCGGTTTCATCTTCGACATTTGCGCTGAACAAAGTTTTGCCGACAATCTGCAGAGTCAGCCGCATTATTTCCTTGTCAATGTCGCGCACTTCGCCGTCTTGCCATTCGTCCGCCATTTTCGCGGCGGATTCGGTCATCACTTCGGCGTAAGACTTTATTTTTTCACGATGAAACGCTGGCTGAATCATTCGACGCTGGCGCAAATGCGCTTTGCCTTCGCTGGTCAGCAAACCTTCGCCGAGCAGTTTTTTTGAACGCTGCAGAGCGCGACCTTTGATAAATTTTGCGTTGTTTGTTACAAGCAAATCGCGGATTAAATCGGGATGATTGAGAAAATAGGCGGGTTTTCCGCCCAATTTTACAAATGTTACGTCGCCAAGTTTGGCAAGATTGGCAAGAAAACCTGTCGGGTCGCGGCGAAATTTTAGAAAATGCCCGCCGAAAATTCCGGCTTTAACCGACGGCGGCAGAATTTTTTTTGTCATATACTTTATTTATACTTTAACAAAATTCAGTTTAAGTAAATACCGGAATTTCACGCAAAGGTGCAAAGAACGCAAAGAAAATTAGAACTGACGGTAAAACCATTCATGCGGGTTAACAAACAATTTAGGATTCGGAATTACAATCAAACATCAATCATAAAAGATTCGTTTCGGCGGGAAAAATTCGGATTATAAAATGGGTCTTTTTCTATTACGTTTTGCCATTTTTGTTTGAAAAAATCGCGTTCTGCGACGGTTGGATTTTTTTGTATATTCAAAAGTTTTTGCTTATCAACTTGAACGAGTTCGGCGTAAGGCGTGAAAACAATCCGCAGATTTTTCTCTCTTAATTTGAGGCAAAAATCAACGTCGAAAAGTTTATTCCGGAAATGTTCCGCATCGAATCCGCCAGCCGTTTGAAAAACTTCGCGGCGTGTTGCCAAACAATCAATCGCCGCCGCCGAAAAATTATTAACAACTTGTGCGCGTCCTAAGTTCCCGCTAAATTCCTTCGGAAAACCGCGATGTGCAAAACCGATAAAATCGTTTATACCCAAAATAATACCGCCGTGCAGGATTATTTCACCCGCACTCAAAATTTTCGCGCCGACCGCGCCGATTTTCGTTTGTAAAGCAAAACCAACTATTTCCTTTAACCAGTCTTTTGAAACCGGGCGCAGATTTCCGTCAATAAAACACACCACTTCGCCGTCAGTTTGCAAAACCGCACTGTTATATCTTTCGGCTTCGCTTTTCTTTTCGCAGACAATTATTTTCACGTTTCGTGCAAAAGTTTTGCTGCTGAATCTCTCTTTCATTTCTGCCGAACAGACCAGAGCAATTTCAAAATTTTGATAATCGGTTTCTTCGTAAAGAGTTTCTATTGCTTGTTTGGTCGCCGCAAAATTTTCTTTTTCGAGCAAAATTAAACTAACTTTCGGCAATTGCGGCGGCAAATCATATTGAACGCGGTGCAGATTATAAACCGTGCGGCTGACTTTTGCCTGTTTGCCGGTTCTTTCCAGATGCGAGCGAATTGCTTCGCGGGCGCGTTCGTGCGCGTATGGTTTTTCGTCGCCGCTCAACGCCACCGAACCGCGAATTGCCCGCCAATGATAAAGAATTCGCGGAATGTGCCGGATATTCTTTTCGTGAATTTGTTCAATAAAACGCAAAGCCAAATCGTAATCTTGACTTCCTTCGTAACCGATTCTGAAACCGCCGATTTTTCGTAGAATTTCCGTGCGATAAACCGCCAGATGCGTGATAAAATTCACCGAATAAAACAAATCACGACTCCAATCAGGCTTAAATCGCGGGTCGTAACGCCTGCCGCTTTCATCAATTATATCTTCGTCGCTGTAAATCATTTCTGTTTCGGGAAACTCGTTGATTTTTTCGGCGACGTAGAAAAGTGCGTCTTCGGTGAGTTCGTCGTCGTGGTCGAGAAGCGCGACGAATTCGCCGTCTGCAAGTTCCAAAGCTGAATTTGACGCGGCGGAAATATGTCCGTTTTCTTTGCGGAAATTAACTTTAATTCGTTTATCTTTGGTTGCGTATTCTTCTAAAACTTGGCGAATAAGCGGATTTGGTGAGCAATCGTCGGCGATACAAAGTTCCCAGTTTTCGTATATTTGCCGGAAAACCGACTCGATGCACAAACGAAGCCATTTTTCCTCGACATTATAAACAGGCAAGACAACGGAAATTAATGGTTTGTCTGAAAACCCGGAGATTTGTCGGCGAATAATTTGTCGGTCGGCATCTGTCGGACAATCTTTTTTTTTAATCCATTTTTGGTAATAAAGATTTTCCAAATCTTCGTCAAAACCGTAATAAACCTTTTCCCAAAAGCCTTTTACGCCTTTCCTTTTCCAAAAATTCAACGCTTTGCGGATTTTATGTCGTAAAAAATTCATCTTAAATTTATTCGTTTCCCAAAAAATCCTTTGCCGCGCTCGCCAAACCTTTTGAAAAATGCCGGTAACGACCGTTTTGAATTTCCTGCAAAATCGGAGAAATTCGTTTTAGTTTTGCCTTCGGCATTTTCATACGCACCGCGAAATGTTCGATAAGTTCTCGTTTTTCGTCGAGGTAACGGTTTATTAATTCATCAAAATAATTTTCTGTTCCGGCATTTTGAAATTGCGGATAATCATTCAGTACCTCGCGCATTAAGTCAAGTCTTTTTAAATCCTCTCGGCAAGACTTGATAGAATCCTCATAGCGCATTCGCCGATTTTCGTATTTGCGGTCAATACCGAGTTGCTGTTTGGGATGTTGCCGATATTTTATCAAAGGCTCGTCAATAAATCCGATTTGCGCTTGCGCGGCAATGACAAGCGAAATCCAAGCGTCGTGAATAAAATTCGGAATATGCGTCGGAATCGGCGCGAAACTTTGGCGAAATTTTGCGCGAAAAGCCATCGTTGCGCCCGTTACAATGTTTTGCCAAAGAAGAAGCTCGAAAAAACTTTCGTTTTTAATTTTTCTTCGATACTTCGGCAAAAAGCTAAAATCCCAAAGTTTTCTGCCAAGCGATTTGAGCTTTTCGTCCACGAGTTCGGCGTTGGAAAAAACCATTCCGATTGCCGCATTTTTTTCAAATTCGGTAATAATTTTCTCAATTTTATGTCGCAGCCAAACGTCATCTTGGTCGGAAAGAAAAATTATATCGCCCGTGCAGCGCGAAATTGTCTGCTCGAAATTTTTGGTTGAACCGAGATTGTTTTCGTTGATTTTCAAGCGGACGGAAAACGGTGCGGACCCGACAAAATTTTCGATAATCGAAACGGTTGCATCGTTTGACAAATCGTCGCCGACAACTAATTCATCGGGCAGCACGGTTTGTGTCCGAATGCTTTCAAGCTGCGCCTGCATAAACTCCGCGCCGTTGTAGGTGCAAAGC
>JACCYR010000421.1 GCA_013696385.1 Acidobacteriota bacterium | reverse complement strand
TGCAGCGTCCGGGCGCAAAAAGTTCTTTTAATTCGATGTGTTCATGGTCGGAAAAAATGCCTTCTTTTTTGTCGAAACGCGAATCAAGCCGCCACAGAAGTCCGTCAATCGAAGAAACATTTCCGCCATCTTTTTTGGATTCGTCGCTGTATTTTTGTTCCAATACGGCATCGCGCAAATCGTGATAACCCCAAAGCCGGCGGTTTGCCATCGGCGAATCGGTCAGCTTGCGAAAGGCTTGCGAGAGAAAATGCGCCATTTTGTCCGATGTGCCTTCGGGCAAAAGATATTTTACGTCGGCTTCGGTCAGAGTCGAGAATCGAACCTTGATTTTGTCGGGCGTAAAGATTTTAACGTCAGGACGATAATTGTCATTTCCGAAAAATTGCGAATTGCCCATAATCGAACTCATCGTGTGATATTCACCGTGCGGGTCAACAATCAAAACAGCGGCGCGATTATATTGATTCATCAGTTCTTCAACCAGAACACCCGCCGTGTAAGATTTTCCCGAACCTGTCGAAGCCAAAATTGCCAGATGAGTTGAAACAACATCTTTGACCGACAAAACGACGGGAACTTCGCCCGCTTCGCGCGTCAATAGACTTCCAATATGCGCCGAGCCGATTTGCTCGTGCTGTTTCGGCGAAAGCATCTGCGCGAGTGTTTCGCTGGCAGCAAGAAAAATCGCGTCGCCCGGATTTGGCGGAATGCGCGGATTGACAAAATCCTTCAAAGTCGGGCTGAAATAGCCGATTGTTTCAACCGTGATTTCGTAAATCTCACAGCCGTCGCCGTCAAGTCCTATCAAAGATGAAACAAGCGATGGCGGCGTGTTTGGGTCGGAAAGGAAAACGTCGGGCAGGTTTCGCACGAGTTTGCGTGATTTGATGGTGCCGATAATCTGCCGCTTTTCGTCGCCGACTTCTGCGCGGTAATAGACAAATTCGCCGATGCGCGTCTTTTTGTTGTCTTTCGTGATAAAAAGATATTCGTGCGGCAGTTCACCGGGACCTTTGACTGTTCCGGTTAAAAAATCTGAAAATATATCTGTCATAACTGAAAATTGGAGTTTAGACTAAATGCGCCGATTATAACATATTGATTGCAGAAAAAACCGAATAAAACTTAGCCCCGAAAAAATCAAAGCGACATAATAATAAATTTGTGTCGCTTCGTTTTATTTGGTGGCTGAATTCTTAAAAATTATTCTTTGTCTTCGTCCATTTCCATTAATTTTTCTTCAATGTAGTTCAGTTCCTTTCGCAGATTTTCTTCCATCGTAACAGAAACTTCATGTTGTTCCATTTGAATCGCTTGTTCTTCTATATCATTGTCGAGTTTGATGCGTTCGTCCTGATTAACGAGATTAAGTTGTTTTTCGATTTCGTCGCGGCGCGTTTCTAATTGTTTTCTGGTTTGTTTAATTTCTTTCATAATTCTCTGTTCAAATAAATTTTTATCAAGTATAGCGTAACAAAGTTGGAAAAGTGAAAAAGTTTATCAATTCCGCGCGAAACTTAAATTAATTTTCAAATTGAAAGAGTACTTAAATAGCAAGCAAATTTGAATTTCCGATTTGTAACGGCTGAAAAAAATCAAGACCGTTTGTAGATCTAATTTCCGATGTCTCTGCGAAACTGCATACCGTTGAAAGAAATTTGGCTGACGGCGTTGTAAGCACGGTTAATTGCGCCGTTTAGGTTTGGGGCGGCGGTTGTTACGCCCAAAACTCTGCCGCTTGCCGTAATAAATTCATCAATTTCGTTGCGGGCAGTTCCGGCGTGAAAAACGACAACCTGTTTATGCGCTGCAACGTCATTTAGTCCATTAATTGAATCGCCGATTGCTACTTTATACGGATAACCGCGCGATGCCAGAACAACGCAGACGGAACTTCCCTTTTTCCATTTAATAATTGTGTTATCAAGTTTTTGATTGAGCATCGCTTGGCAAATTTCGATTAAATCGGTTTCCAGCCGCACCAAAATTGCCTGTGTTTCGGGGTCGCCAAACCGGACGTTATATTCTAAAACTTTCGCGCCCGTTGCGGTCATCATCAAACCGAGAAATAAAATTCCGCAAAACGGAAATCCTTCCTGTTTTGTGCCGTTTAATGTCGGCTTGATTATTTTTTTGATAATTTCATTTTGTTGTTCATCGTTTAAAAGATTTGTGTCGGTAATCACGCCCATTCCGCCCGTGTTTGCGCCAGTGTCATTTTCGCCGATACGTTTATGGTCGCGGGCGGGCGGCATCAAGGCAAAATTTTTGCCGTCGGCAAACATTAGGAGCGAAACTTCCTTGCCGGTCAGATATTCTTCCAGAACAATTTTTTCCGTCGCTTTTTTTCCGACCAGATTTTCCAGTCCGCTGACGGCTTCGATTGCTTCAGCGCGATTTTGCGCGACCACAACGCCTTTTCCCGCCGCGAGTCCGTCGGCTTTTACGACAACCGGAGCGTTTTCATCACCAAACAAACCCCTTTGTAAAATTTCTTTCGCTTCTTCGGCGGAATTAGCGGTTTTATATTTTGCGGTCGGGATATTGTGTTTTGCCATAAAATCCTTAGCAAAAGATTTACTCGATTCAAGTTGCGCGGCTTGTCTGCTGGCACCGATAATTTTTAATCCGCGTTTCTCAAATTCGTCCACGATTCCCAAAGCCAGAGATGTTTCGCCGCCGACAAAAGTTAAATCAATCTGAGACGTTTCGGCAAAATCTGCGAGTTCTGCGATTTCATCGGGTTTGATATTGACACACTCGGCAATCTCTGCAATTCCCGCATTTCCGTTGGCGCAAAAGATTTTTTCCGTTTTTTCACTTTGCTTAAATGCCCAACAAAGAGCGTGTTCGCGTCCGCCTGAACCGACAACTAAAATTTTCATACTGCTTGATTGTAGTCAAAAAAAATGTGAAATCCAAAACTTGACACTTCCAGCCGATAGTTATAGTTTCAAAAAATGGACTGACATCTTTTTATTCTGAAGTTTATTGACTTTCATTTTTTGAAATTTACAAAACTTTTACTTTCAATTGTATTACATACAAATATTTGTCAAACAGTCCAGAGTGTTTTGAATCTAGAAGATTAGATTTACAAATCCGAATTTTTAAACACGGTATTTGCTGATTTTTAACATAAACAATGAGGGAGCAAGCGGTGTCAAAGATTGAAACAGAAAATCATAAAAAGTTCAATCAAAGAACTTTTACCGACGATACGGATTTTAAGGACGAAAATATTTTTTGTATTGATTGCGGAGGTGATTTTGTTTGGACAGTCGGCGAACAAATTTTCTTCCGCGATAAAGGTTTGAAAAACCCGCCTAAACGCTGTAAGGAATGCAAACAAGCAAAAAACGAACGGCTGGCTTTAATTGCCGCCGCCCAAGCAGAAGGCATCAAGCAAAAAATTGAAGTTGCGGTTTATTGTGCCAAATGTTCGGCTTATACGACCGTTCCCTTTTACCCTTCGCAAGGTCGTCCGGTTTATTGCCGTTCTTGTTTTTTAGCGATGAACCCAAATCTGGCGGAAAGTGAAAAGTGAATAGTGAAAAGTTATTCCATAACTTTTCACTATTCACTTTTCACTAAATCTCATCCGCCGACGTGAACATTCGGTCGGCGTGCCGGGTCAGGTTCGGCTTTCCGCAAAATTTCCCGCGTAACGGGCGCGGTGTCGCCTTCACCAAACAAAACATATCTGAGCAAATATCTGAGCGGATTGCCCTCGCTCCAGCCAAAATAAACGTGCGGAATTTTAC
>JACCYR010000389.1 GCA_013696385.1 Acidobacteriota bacterium | reverse complement strand
GAACTTGATTATTAACATTATACGACGAGGCGAGAAAAATCGCACGATATTTCTCAAAAAACTTGAAAGGTCAAAGGGAATTTTAAGGAGGCGAAAGGTATGAATACGAATGAATTTTTACGCGCCTTCTTCCCAGATGAGAATGAACCGATTTACTTTCGGGCGTTTAAGCCGAAAGACGCGCCCGACACGCAAGGCAACCGACCGCAAAAATTTTCTGCAAATCAAAAAATGTTAGCACAAGCGGGCGGCGAAATTGAATTGAGAAAATTGAACCATTTGCGCGGCGTTTATTTTGCGCCGAATGCGGGCGGCAATTCCGATGCAGAAATTACGCGGTTTAATGCGGTCTTTGTCGAAAATGACCGTCTGCCGATTGAAGCACAGAAAAGGGCTTTAGATGAATGCCCTGCACTAACTTCGTTGCGTGTCGAAACGAAACGCAGTATTCACGGGTATTGGTTATTGAAAGAAAACTGCACGGCAGATGAATGGCGCGATATGCAAGTGCGCTTAATTGCATATTTCGACGGCGATAAAGCTATTAAAAATCCTTCGCGGGTGATGCGGCTGCCGTTTTTTATGCACTTGACTTATAACGAGCAGACAACGGGCAAATATGATTGTAAGCCTGTCGAAGTTGTGCAGTTTAATCCTGAAAGACGTTATTCGATTGCCGAATTGAGAGAAGCATTTCCGGCAGTGAAAAAATCCGATGACTATTCATCAAGCGGATTTAATGATTCGGAAAACATCAATGACGGTAATCGTAATAATGCGCTTTTATCAATTGCCGGAAGTTTGCGGCGCAAAGGTCTTGGTGAAAATGAGATTTTAGCGGCGTTGCGTGAAGTCAATCGAACTCGCGTCAAACCGCCATTAACGGAAACGGAAATTATTTCGATTGCCAAAGGCGTTTTGCGATATTCACCGAAAGACAGTGTTTTTGATACGACGGCAAAAACAGGCAAAGCCGAAGAAGTTGAAAGCCTTGTTGTTCCTGTTTTATCGAACGTCGCGCTTTATGGATTGGCGGGCGAGATTGTCCGCGCCATTGCACCGCACACCGAAGCCGACAACGCCGCATTGTTGATTCAATTACTTGCGGGGTTCGGCTGTCTGATTGGCAAAACTGCATATTTTCGTGCCGAAGCCGATTTTCATTACACGAAACTTTTTGCCGTTCTGGTCGGCGCGTCAAGTAAAGGACGCAAAGGCACGTCTTGGGGACAAGTAAAAAATCTGCTTTGCCGGATTGATGAATCGTTTGCCGACTGTGTGCAGGACGGCTTATCGAGCGGCGAAGGTTTGATTTATCACGTCCGCGACGCTCAATCAAAAAAAGTTGCGATTAAAGAAAAAGGGCGCATTGTTGATTATCAAGAGGAAATCGTTGACGAAGGGGCGACGGAAAAACGGGCGTTTGTCGTTGAGCCTGAATTTGCGCGTGTTCTGCGAGCGATGGCACGGGAGGGCAACACGCTTTCATCAATCATTCGGCAAGCGTGGGATTCCGACCGTTTGCGGATTATGACGAAAAATCCAATCAGAGCCAGCGAAGCGCATATTTCCATCGTTGGACATATTACCAAAGATGAGCTGTTGAGAAATCTTGACGAAACGGAAACCGCTAACGGATTTGCTAATCGTTTTTTATGGTTTTTCATTCGCCGCAGTAAATATCTGCCCGAAGGCGGAAACTTGTCGGATTCGGAACTCAATTATTTAGTCGAGCGATTAAACAAAGCCGTGATGTATGCCCGAATTACAAAAGAGATGAAACGGGATGAACAAGCGCGGTTGAAATGGATAGATATTTATCCGAAGTTGTCCGATGGACACACCGGGCTTTTAGGTTCTGTTACATCGAGAACCGAAGCCCAAGTGATGCGTCTTGCTTGTCTTTATGCTTTATTGGAAAAATCCGAAATGATAACGCTTGAACATTTGGAAGCCGCGCTTGCACTGTGGCAATACAGCGAAGATTCGGCGCGGTATATTTTCGGCAATCAAACGGGAAATAAAACTGCCGATGCAATTTATGCGGCGTTGCTCGGCGTAGAAGACGGATTGACGAAAACACAAATCAGAGATTTGTTTCAACGAAATCAGAACGCAAGTCAAATCAATGTGGCTTTAAAAATGCTGATTGAACTCGGAAAAGTCGAAGTTATCAAAGAAGAAACCGACGGCAGACCGCGAGAGATTTTTATCGCAAAGGCTTACGCGAAAAACGACATAAACGACAAAAGTTTCGGAATGTCATCTTAATCGGCGGCTTAAATCGTTAATGTCGTTTTTCGCGTAAATCAAATTCAATTTATTAAATCAAGAAAAAGATACTACTCAGCCGAAGAGCAAGTGAAGAGGCGACCAATGAAAACAAAAAGTGTGAAAGTGTTACCTAAGACAACCGACGAAATCGCAAACGGCGGCGTGTATATTCAGCGCGTTCGCTGTGGCAAAGCTAATTGTAAATGTGCGCGTGGCGAAACTCATACAGGTTATTATTTCTTCACACGCCGCAATGGAAAACTCATTAAAACTTATATTCGCAAAGCAGATGTTGACGCATTAACCGAAATAGCAAAACAGGCAAGTTTTAACAGAGCGCAGAAACGACTGTCGGCAAAAGAATCAAACAAACTGATTCGACGGTTGCGCGAATCAATTCGGGATTACGAAACAATGACTAAACTTCATAAGGAGAATTACAAAAATGAGCCAAGCTAAACGAAAAACCAAAGTAAAGTATAAAACAAAGGACGATCTTGCCGAACGGCTTAATCAAGTTCCTGTCCAGACGGAAGACAATTTGCCCGTCAAAGTGGAATCGGTTGATGAAGCAAAAGCAACTGATGGGCAGATTTCTAATGCTCAAAGTGAGAATCAATCAGAAGCAGACGCGGAAGAGGCAAACAACGCGGCTTATGATTCACTTTTTGATAATTGGGATGAACAAGCGTTTGAGCCGCAGGATTTTATGATTGACGTTCCCGTTGATTCGCTTGAATCAATGGTTGGTTATTCTTCGCTCTTTCGACAGATGCACCAAGCC
>JACCYR010000369.1 GCA_013696385.1 Acidobacteriota bacterium | reverse complement strand
AAACGACACGATTTGGGATTGGAATTTACAGACAAATCAGCTTTGGTGGAACGACGGCATACAAACTTTGTTTGGTTACGCGCCCGAACAAGTCAGTCCCGATATTTCTTGGTGGTATGAACATCTTCACGCCGAAGACTACGAGCGTATCGTCAACGGCATTCACACAAGTATTGAAAAAGAAGAAGTTAATTTTGTTTCGATTGTAAAAAACGGAGTCGAAACGGCGCGTCCGGCGGCGGCGCGAAAAAATATTACGCTTGATTTTTTGCCGTTGATTGATTCGCAGAAAATTAATGGCGACGCGGTTCGCCTCCAGCAAATCGTCAATAATCTGATGACTAACGCGATAAAATTCACGCCTGAAAATGGAAGCGTAATGCTTCTTCTGCTGGAAACGGAAAACGCGGTGCGGCTTGAGGTGAAAGATACGGGAATCGGCATCAAAGCGGAATTTTTGCCGCATATTTTTGATCGTTTTAAGCAAGCCGACAGCACAGCCCGCCGCGCCCAGAGCGGTTTAGGTTTGGGTTTGGCGATTGTGCAGCATCTGACAGAACTTCACGGCGGAAAAGTTGAGGCGTTCAGCGAAGGCGAAAATTGCGGCGCGACTTTTAGCGTCGAAATTCCGCTTGCCGAAAAAAGCGAAAAAATTCCCACTAAAACGGCTGCTGAATTTGAAAATACAGATAATTTGTTGGAAGGCTGTCGGATTTTATTGGTTGATGACGACAGCGACGGACTTTTGCCCTTGCAATTGCTTCTTGAATTGCACCAAGCCGATGTTATTTGTGCAAATTCGGCAAGCGCGGCTCTGGAAAAAATAGCGGCGGAAAAATTTGACCTTTTAGTCAGCGATATTGGAATGCCTGAAATAGATGGCTATGAACTACTTGCTAAGGTGCGCGAAATTTCTCCCGATTTGCTGGCGATTGCTTTGACGGCTTATGCCTCGCTCGAAGACCGCGAACTTGCTCTGTCAGCAGGTTATCAAATTCATCTTTCCAAGCCGATTGACTTTGACCGTTTTCTCGCGGCGATTAATAATTTGATAAATAAATGAATGCTGCAAAAACAGATAAATTAACTTGCGAATCGTGCGGCAAAGAGTTTTCCTGCGGCGCGAAAATAGGGAAATGTTGGTGTTTTGAAGTTGATTTGAAAACTGAAACTTCGGCACAATTGCGGGAAAATTTTAAGAATTGTCTGTGTCAGAATTGTTTAGAAAACTTAGCCGCGAATTACACAAATAAGATGAATAAAATTATTTCCTGATTCGTGAAATTTGTTTTATTCGTGGCAGAATCCTTGTTATGGCAAAAAAGAAAAGTAAATTTTTAAGCGGTAAACGCATTGACCCGACACCAATTGACAAAAAAATGTCGTTAGCGGATTTGGTTGACGAATCATTTATGGCGTATAACGCCGCGAGATTAAGAGAAGCGTGCCGTCTGTTCACGGGCAAAATGCTTGAACCGGACGTTACAATCGGCGTTACGTTGACCGGCGCATTAACGCCTGCCGGTTTAGGAATTTCCGCGATTATTCCGCTTATTAAAGCCGGATTTATTGATTGGATAATCTCGACGGGCGCGAATCTTTATCACGACACGCATTTCGGCATCGGATTAAATTTGCATCAAGGCAATACGCAGATTTCCGATGTCGTTCTGCGCGCGGAAGAAGTCGTGCGGATTTACGATATTTTCTTTGATTACAGCGTTTTGCTTGACACCGACGCATTTTTTCGCCGTTTGATTGAACACGATGAATTTCAAAAAACGATGTCGTCCGCCGAATTTCATTATCTTTGCGGAAAATATGTCCGCGAACGCGAAAAAAAACTCGGCATCAAGGAAAAATCACTTTTGGGAGTCGCTTACAAATACGGCGTGCCAATTTATACATCTTCGCCCGGCGACTCATCAATCGGAATGAACATCGCCGCCAAAGAACTGCAAGGCGGAAAACTCGTTTTGAATCCGAATTTGGATGTTAATGAAACCGCTTCAATCGTTTTAGCGGCAAAACGCGGCGTTGTTTCAAATACTAAAAGCGGAAAATCAGCAATTTTTATCTTGGGCGGCGGAAGTCCGAAAAACTTTGCGCTTCAAACCGAACCGCAAATCCAAGAAGTTCTCGGAATTGACGAAAAAGGACACGATTATTTTTTGCAGGTTACGGACGCACGTCCCGACACGGGCGGTTTGAGTGGCGCAACGCCCGGCGAAGCAGTCAGTTGGGGAAAAGTTGACCCTGACAAATTGCCCGACGCGGTTGTTTGTTATACGGATTCAACTATCGGTTTGCCGATTATCACGGCTTATGCTTTATCTCGGCACGCGCCGCGCAAATCGAAACGCCTTTTCGACAGGCGCGACGAGTTTATGAAACTTCTGCTGGATGAATACGAAAAATCTACAAGACGTTAGAAATCAGTAGTCAGTAGAAAATTTGCTGACTACTGACTACTGACTATTGATTTATGAAACTAATTGCCGAACTAAACCAAGAAAACCACGAAATAAACGTCAAACGCGACGGCGAAATTGTCATTGCGGAAGTTGACGGGCGACGATACGAACTCACAGCCTCTGAGCCTGAACGAGATGTTTATCTTTTCAAATACGACAACAAAATTTATCAAATCTATGTTTCGCCAAACGGTATTGCTAATGTCGGAAACCGGCAATTTGAAATAAAAATCATTGACCCGAAACGTCTGCGCGGCACAAGCGGCGCAAGCGAACACGTGGGCGGCACGGCGGAAATTAAAACTGCAATGCCCGGCAAACTCGTGCGCGTCCTTGTCGAGGAGGGCGCGGAAATCAAAGCTGGCGACGGCGTTCTGGTAGTTGAAGCAATGAAAATGCAGAATGAAATGAAATCGCCGAAAGACGGAATTGTCAAAGAAATCCGCTTTAAAGAAGGCGCAACCGTCAACGCGGGTGATGTGTTGGCGATAATTGAATAACCTGCATAATAGGGCTGCCTTTTGGTTCTTATCTTGCATAGAACTCGGTCGAGCCTTTTGAAAATCTAACCGTTAGATTTAGAATGCTTTCGCTCGAACCTTTTTGCACATCCTTAAAATTTTTGCAGACAGTTTAAAAGCAAATCGCCAATTCATTTTGCCGCGAAATTGTTCGCAGAGGCGATTGCAGGTTGTCCATCATTTCTGCAAATCCTTGAAATGTCAGTTGTTGTGCGCTGTCAGACAGTGCAATTTCCGGCTGCGGATGAACTTCGACAATCACGCCGTCCGCGCCGACGGCGATTGCCGCTTTTGCCGCCGCCGAAATCAAACTTCGCTTGCCGATGGCGTGCGACGGGTCAACAATTACGGGCAAATGCGTCATTTCTTTGACCAATGCAACCGAAGCCAAATCAAGCGTATTTCGCAGTGAATTATCAAAGGTCTTAATTCCGCGCTCGCACAAAACGACATTTTCGTTTCCGCCGTGCAAAATATATTCGGCGGCAGAAAGCCATTCTTTGACGGTTGCCGACGCGCCGCGTTTGAGCAAAATCGGTTTGTCGGTTTTCGCCAGCTTTTTCAAAAGCGCGAAATTCTGCATATTTCTTGCCCCGATTTGCAGCATATCGGCATAATCGCAAACAATTTCGACATCTTCTTCGCTCATTATTTCCGTTACAACCGGCAAATCGGCGATGTCGCCCGCTTCGCGCAACAATTGCAAACCTTCGCGTCCCAAACCTTGAAAATCATATGGCGAAGTTCGCGGTTTATACGCGCCGCCGCGAAGCATTACCGCGCCGTTTTGTTTTATCGAAAGCGCGGTTGAAACAACTTGTTCGCGTGATTCAACCGAACAAGGTCCGGCGATAACAATCGCTTCGTTTCCGCCGATTGCCACGTCTTTTACCCAAACAATCGTTTGCTCTTTTCTTTCCTTTGAAACAAGCGGCAAAGCATTTTTCGGCTTTGTGTCGTGTAATTTATTTCCGTTTGATATTTTTCCCGTCCAAGCGTCTAACATAAATTTCTCCTTTTAATCTGTGATTTCTTTTCGTGTCTTTCGTTGATAAATTAATTCCCAATCAAATAAAATGTTGTCCAATTTTCCAAATCATCGGCGATATTTTCTTTGAGAATTTTTCCGCCGTAAATTTCTGCTGCACGGCGGCTGCCGACGGCGGCATTTTCGGCGATGTTTCCCTCGACAACTCTTTTAATACTCGAAGCCGTGTCCGCGCCAATAATTTGCTGCCAATTTTGATTTGAAGATAAAAAACGGCGGCATTGTTTCAAGGCTTCGACGTGCGAGCGAACCGATGTTAAATTTTCAAATTCGGCTTCCTGAGTTCCGACCAAAACGTGATTAATTTCGAGCGTTAATTCGTTTTTAATCTGCAAATTTGTTTGCTTAAAAATCTTTGCCGCCGATTCGATTTCACCGACAATTTTGTTTTTCAGCGGAACGACGGCGTATTTTGTTTTTCCCGTCAAGACGGCTTGAAAAGTTTCCGCAAAATTCGCACATTCTAAAATTTGCCGCCTCGCGCCAAAAAATTCCATTGCCGCTTCTTCGCTGTAAGAACCTTTTATTCCTTGAATTGCAATCAAACTCATCAATAAATTTCTGCTCCGTTTCCCAGCATTTTACGATTGCTTTCAATTTGCATCTGCCGTGATTCGTGAATAATGCGGCGAAAAATCCTAACGACGGCTTCATCTTTTAACGCGCCGGTGTTTTGTGAGCAAACATTTTTCATAACCGCTTCTTCGCGCTCAGCATCAACTGTCGGCAAGCCTGCTTTTGCCTTTAACACGCCGATTTGACGGGCAATCATCGCTCTGTGATTAATCAGCCGCGTGATTTCCGCGTCAATCGAATCAATTTCATTTCGCCATTCTTCAAGTTTCATTTTTTTCTCCAAAAACAAAAAAGCCGCGAACCTTTTTCAAGTTTCACGGCTTTTGTTTGAAATTTTTGCTTTTTAGTTAATCTTTTTCATGCAAAACTCCAACCTTAGCCGTTTCACTAAAGTAGTAAAAGCTAAAATAAAAGTTAAAGTTGATGGTCAAGTTTTGCATTTTGTGTTTTTTATTTTGCAACAAAAGTTTGACTAATGTAGATGAGTTTTATGTTCTTGTCAAGATAAATTTATAAAAATTTTATGTGCGATGAAAACCGCGCTCAATATCCTTCATTGTCAAACGCAAAATTACAGGTCGTCCGTGCGGGCAGGTCGTCGGCGATGAAGTAATTAAAAGTCTGTCAATCAGCCACTGCATTTTTTCGGGCGTAAGGCGCATATTGATTTTAACAGCGGCTTTGCACGCTAAAGATGCCGCAATATCGTCGCGCAGATTTTCCCGTGCATTTCCGCGCCGGTGGCTGTCGAGCGAATCAAGAATTTCCGCCAGCAAATTTCGCACTTCCGACGGCGGCAAATCAGTCGGCACGGCTTTGACGGCGATGGTTCTGCCTGAAAGCCGCATCAGCGCAAAACCGACATTTTCGAGTTCGTCTGCCACCAAATCAAATGCGACGGCTTGCGCCGGAGTTAAATCGAAGGTTTCCGGCAAAAGCAGATTTTGCGATTCAATCTTTCGCTCATTTTCCTTTTTGCGGAATTTATCAAACAAAATCCGCTCGTGCGCGACGTGCTGGTCAATCAAAAGCATTCCTTCATCGTCAACCGCGATAATATAGCTGTTGTGAAGTTGGGCAATCGGGCGAATTTTCGCGGAAGAAAGATTTTCGACATCAATTTCTTTAACGACTTTTTCGGCGGAATTGACGGGCGGAAGTTCAGCGTAATTTTTTAGTCTTTCGTCCTTTGCCCTTTGCCCTTCGTTGGTTGTTCGTTGTTCATTGTTGGTTGGTTGTTGAGTTGAAAAAT
>JACCYR010000342.1 GCA_013696385.1 Acidobacteriota bacterium | reverse complement strand
TCGCAAATGGTATCCGCGAACCGGTCAAAAATCCGCCGTTTAAGTTTCCAAAAATTGAAACCAGCGCGCCGATGGTAATAAATGACGCGCCGAAACTGCCTAAAAATTTATTTGCGGCATCGGCGATTGGTCGTTCGGAAGCGGCGAGTTCGGGCAGAGTTCCGTTGCAGACTATTTGAATCAAAATATAGAGAACGGCGACGATTCCTAAAGCAATCAGCAATGCAAAAGGCACGGTTTTCTTCGGTTCTTGAACCTCGCCTGCTGGAATAACCGCCGCTTCAAAACCGACAAAAGCGTAAATTAAAAGTAAAACCGCACTTGAAAATGCACCGTATTCGGGAGCGGCTGAAAAATTGAAGTTTGCCGGCTGAACAAAAAACAAGCCGACTGCCGCAAATATCAGAAGCGGCACGATTTTTCCGACTGTAAAAATGTTGGTTAAAATCGCCGATTGTTTCACGCCGATAAAATTAACTGCCGTTAGAATCAAAACAATCAGACTAATCAGCGCAATTCTCAAAAAGCCTTCATTTGCCGACGGCACAAAAAAACCGAGATAACTTAAAAGCAAATTGCAGTTAGCGGCAAAAGTCGTGATGCGGACAATCCAGTAAAGCCAGCCGACTTCAAACCCGACAACTCCGCCAAACGCTTCTTTTGCATACAGATACATTCCGCCGGTATTCTGGAATCGGCTGGCGACTTCCGCAAAACACAAAACGATAAACGCGACAATCACAGCGCAGGCGGCAAAGGCAAGCAAACTGTAATTGCCGATTAAAGCCGTAACTTTTGACGGCAGACCGAAAATTCCCGCGCCGATTATTGTGTTAATGGCAATCGCCGTTAAGTCGAAACGGCTCAGCCCGCGAACTAACTTTGCATCATTCATTGTTTGCTCAAGATTCTAAAATCTGTTTTTGTTTTTCTCCGCGTCCTCTTTCTCTATGCTTCTGTGGTGAATTTTTAAACGTAAGTTGGCAAAAACTTTGGTATTTTTCGAGCTTTTGTTGCTTGCTCAAAAGCATAAGCGATTTTTATCAAAGTCGGTTCGGAGAATGCGCGTCCGAAGAATGAAATGCCGATTGGCAATTCTTTAGCGAACCCGGCGGGAACGGTGATATTCGGATAACCCGCAACCGCCGCCAGCGAAGAACTCGAAACATAACCGCTGCCGCAATCGCCGTTGACCAAATCAATCATCCACGTCGGCGCGTTTGAAGGCGCGGCAATCGCATCGAGTTTGTCTTTATCCATCACCGCGTCAATGCCTTTATCCTGCGTCAAAACCTTGCTTTGCAAAAGCGCAAGCCGATAGGCGCGGTCGTTCAAACCGCTTTTTTCTTCGGCTTTCAAAAAAATACCCTGTCCGAAATACGGCATTTCTTTAGCCGCGTTTTGTTTATTAAATTCGATTAAATCTGCCAGCGTTTTATATTTTCCGCCGCGCTGTGCCAAATATTTATTCAAATCGGCTTTGAACTCATAAAGAAGAACTTCAAATTCGGCATCACCGAACTGCCGAAGCGTCGGAAATTTTACGTCAACCAGTGCTGCGCCGTTTTGTTTCAGAACATCCAGCGTGGTGTTCATTACCTTGTCAACTTCCGCGTTTCGGTCCCAATAATCACGCGCCACGCCGATTTTCGCGCCTTTTAAGCCGTCTTTCTGCAAAAATTTTGCATAATCTTTTTCAGCTTTGGCTGCATTTTGGGCGGTTGCCGAATCGTTTTTATCAACGGCGGTCAAGACAGAAAGCAAAATTGCGGCATCCGAAACGGTGCGCGTCATCGGTCCCGCCGTATCTTGGCTGTGAGCAATCGGAATAATTCCGCTTCTGGAAATTAAACCGAGCGTCGGTTTTAGCCCGACAATTCCGCTAATCGAAGCCGGACAAACAATCGAGCCGTCGGTTTCCGTTCCAATTGCCACAGTGGTTAAATTTGCCGCCACCGCCGCGCTCGAACCCGAAGAAGAACCACACGGATTGCGGTCTAAAATATACGGATTATGTGTTTGCCCGCCGCGCCCCGACCAACCGCTTGAAGAATCGTTGGAGCGAAAATTTGCCCATTCGCTTAAATTCGTTTTACCTAAAATGACTGCGCCCGCGTTTCTCAATTGTTGAACAACAAAAGCGTCTTGTTTCGGAGTCGGCGAATCAACCAAAGCCAGGCTTCCGGCAGTCGTTTTCATCTTGTCGGCGGTGTCAATATTGTCTTTCAAAAGCACGGGAATGCCGTGCATCATTCCGCGCACTTTGCCTTTCCCGCGCTCCTTGTCCATTTCATCAGCGATTTTCAGCGCGTCGGGATTCGTTTCAATAACGGAGTTTAATTTGCCGTCAATTTCTTTAATTCTTTGCAGATACATTTCCGCGAGTTTTCGGGCGGAAAGTTCACCCGAATTCATTTTGGTTTGCAGTTCGCTGATGGTTATTTCTTCGATTTGCATATTTGTCTGCGTTTCGGCATTGATATTTTTCATAAAAGTCAGCGCGGTCAAACCTGCCGCGCCAAGTTGCAAAAATTCACGACGATTTTGTTTTTCAGTGTTCATATTCTTAGATTTTGGGAACGAAATTTGGGCTTTAATTTGCAGAAACACGCACGTTAGTAAGTGTGTTCTGAAACTTTTTGCAGAAACACGCATGTTAGTTGAGTGTGTTGCGGAAACTTTGCACACTTACTAACGTGCGTGTTTCTGCATTCAACTACGTATTTTTATGTTAAACTAACTTCATAATTATATCCTAAATCAATTAAAGGTAAATCAAAAATGTTTATAAAATCTTTGACGTTGGTGTTGATTGGACTGTTTTTTTTCCAAACGGCGGCGGCTTTTTCAAAAGAAACGCCTGACCAAAAATTTGAAGCGTTGGCAAACAAATACATCGCCGAACTTTTGAAGATGAATCCAGAGTGGGCGACAAATCTCGGCGAACACGCTTATGACAATCGTTTGAACGATTACAGTTTAATCGGAATCGAAAATTCCCGTAAATTTAATGACGCTTATTTCGTCCAGCTTCTAAAAATTCCGTTTTCTAAACTAAGCAAAGTCAACAACATTGACGCTCGCATTATGCGCGATAATCTCGAATACAATAAATTTAGATTAGAGGTTTTGCGCGAATACGAATGGAATCCGATGTCTTACAACGTCGGCAGTGCGCTTAATGATTTGATTTCGCGG